>NZ_JAVRCS010000008.1:0-219801 GCF_034530635.1 Nostoc sp. EspVER01 | reverse complement strand
ATCTGAATGGTTTACTTGCTATTTGAGTGTTTCTGCCAAAAGTGGATGCTCCCTTTAAAACTAGCAAATTTGTAAGTGATATACATAAAACGGTTACGCTCATTTGGAACAAATTCAGCCTGTAGGGAAGCATTTTGATTTTTAGCCATATGTATAATGTGATTGAGCATAATACTGCCTACGCCCCTAGACATAACACGACAAGACATCAGTAAAATTTTAATAGTCCATAAATTACGTTGACATTCTATTAATGACAATCCAATTTTACCGTAACTACCATACTTATCATTTAAACCTGCTATGAGTAGTTGGTGGTTATCTGATTGTCGAAATTGATTTAGTTCTTCATAGGAATAAGTATAGCCAGTTGTATTCAATTGATTGGTGCGTAAAGTTAATTCTTCAACTCGTTGTAAATCCTCTTCCTTAGCAGAAGAGATAGTCATTTGCATATTAAGGGTTGCCAAAAATTCTTCTTTAGAGCCAACAAATTCTTCTTCATTTTTTTTACGTTGAATGTCACTGACATACATTAGTCTTCGAGTTTTGGAATCTTCTGTAATAAAACAAGGCTGTATTTCTGGCATATCCAACAATCGATTGATGTTAGCTGCATTAATACACATAACTTCAGGTAAGGAAAAATTTACATCTTCTAATTCAAAGGGTTGGTCATCTATAAAAGCTATTGTATTTATGCCAATATTAATTAACTTAGAAATTTCCTGAATAGAAGCAACTTTTGAATTCCAATTTATTTGCGGATATAGGAAATATTCTTTCAAGCTTAGTTCTTCAAGTTTTGCTATTGCTCTAGCAGGTTCATTTTTACTAGCAATAGATTGTAAAATACCTCTGCTATCCAAGCTTTTAATGATGTCAACTATATTTTCTCGTACATAAACGCAGCTATCTTCTAGTAATACACCATCCCACAAGGTATTATCGAGATCCCAAACCACACACTTGATCACTTTCCGAGAGACTTTTTGGTTATTAACCAGTTTGGAAGTTAAATTAGTCATATTTTGAATTATTTCAGCTCATTGTTGAGATTATAAAAGTACGCTACGAGTAGATAAATGTTCTTGGTAAGCATATTCAGCAATGGTAAGTTGTTGCATTTGAGTACTGCCTTCGATAATTTCCATAATCTTGGCGTCTCGAAAGTACCTTTGAACAGGATAGTCACTGCTACAACCATTACCACCATGAATTTGTACAGTGTCGTTTGCTACTTTATTGGCTATTGTGGAAGCAAAATATTTTGCAATAGAGGTTTCCATGATTGATCTAGGATCACCAAGTTCTTTAAGGTAACCTGCTTCATAACACAGTAATCTGGCCGCTTTGATATTAGTGATCATCTCTGTGATCATTTGTCTTATCAACGAGTGATTTTTCAAATAAGTATCAAACTGCTTTCTTTGGCTCGTATACTGAATGCAAGCTTCTAGACAAGCTTGAGAAATGCCCACGCAACCCCAAGCTACACTATATCTACCACAATCTAATGCTGAGGAAGCTACATGAGAAAAACCAAAGCCTTGTTTACAAACAATATTTTCCTTTGGTATATGGCAATTATTAAAATTTAATTCTGCTAACATAGAAGCTCTGACACCCAAAATACCAACAATAGGTTTTACTGATAACCCTGGTGTGTTTCTCTCAACTAAAAATGCAGTAGGTTGACCTTCACATTGAGCAAAAATTAAAATTATATCAGCAATTTGACCGTAAGTAATCCACTTTTTTTGCCCATTTAAAATGTAAGACTTGTTAGCAAGTATTGCTGTAGTTTCTACTTTTTTAGCATCACTACCGACATTAGGTTCGCTCAAGCCAAAAGCAGCAATGATTTCACCAGATGCCAATTTGGGAATCCAATGTTCTTTTTGTGATTTACTACCCCATTTGATGATAGCGTGAGAAACCATCGAATGAACTGTTAACAGACTTCGTAATGAAGAGCATCCTCTTCCTATCTCTTCATTCAAAATTCCATAAGTGATCATGTCCATACCACTGTCAAACTTATTTTTGGGCAGAATGGCACCCAGATAGCCTTGCTCAGCTATCTTATCAATTAAAAACTGTGGAGTATACTCTTCTCTATCAGCTTTATCTGCATAAGGCATAATTTCTTTATCCACAAAGCTTCGGAATGCAGCTTTAGCATTTTTTTGCTGAGGAGTTAATTCTATTTGCATTGCAACACTAAATCTATTGTTAAAACTTAATCAAGCTATTTGCTTTTGATGAATATTAATCCTGTGCATATATAGCCATTTTCCTTTCAAGTAAACTACAAATAGCATTTATAGTTCTAAAATTATCAAGTTCTAAATCTTCATTATCTATAGCAATTTTAAACTCTTTTTCTAGAAAAAGAACCAATTGCATTGCAAACATTGAGTTGACAAAACCGAGAGAAAATATATTTTCATCATCTTGCAATTGATAGTTAGCAAAATACTGCGTGAGAAAGTTTTGAATTTTGGTTTTAGCTTCTTTCATAGTGAATTATTTCAATAATTTCAACTTGATATTTATCAAAAGATTGGGATAATTTACAAGAGATAACACATCAAACTTTATACGTGTAGAATCCCTGTCCATTTTTACGACCGTATAATCCGGCATCTACCATTTTTTTAAGCAAAGGGCATGGTCGATATTTACTATCATTGAAACTGTTATACAAAACTTCAATTGAGAGGAGAATAGTATCTAATCCTATTAAATCAGCTGTTTCTAGTGGTCCCATTTTATGACCAAAGCAGGTTTTAAAGATTCTATCTATTTCTTCTGCTGTAGCTACTTGATCTTGAAGGAGAAAAACAGCTTCATTAATCGTTAACATCAGAACTCGATTAGAAACAAAGCCTGGAGAATCATTTACTAAAATACATTCTTTTCCCATCTGAGCTAGTAATTTCTTAGCAGTCTGAATAGTTGCTTCAGAAGTGTGATAACCACGAATCGTTTCAACGACAGGTTTCAGTGGTACAGGATTCATAAAATGCATCCCAATGACTTGAGAAGGGCGTTTTGTAACTGAAGCAATGCGAGTAATGGGTATAGCGGATGTATTGGCCGCAAATACAATGTCTTTTGCACAAATGACATCTATTTTTTCATAGATTTCTTTCTTTACTTGCCATTTTTCTGTAGCATTTTCTATGATAAACTCTGCATCTGCTAATGAATGATAGTCAGTGGAAAATTTTATTTTAGTGAGTACATCTTCAGGTTTATTCCTTTTTTCATTTTTTGTGAATAAACTCTCAAAACGTACATTATTCATAATTTCGTGCTTTGCACGTTCTAGAATTTCTTTTGAAATATCTAGAATAATTACTTGATGGCTATTTTGGGCTAGGCTTTGTGATACACCTACTCCCATCACACCTGCTCCTATAACACCTACTACTTTAATATCCATAAATTAGGGTGAACGTTAAATTTCTCAAAATAAACAGTTAATTGGACAATCTTAGCAATCATTATTATGTATCAAGGACTAGTCAAAAAACTTAAATAATACTTGTTTGCACTACGCTAAAGCTACTTGAAGTGTGATATAGCAGCACCATAAGTTTTTATAAAATATAACCATAAAGCCAAATAAAGTTTTAGATTACGGCTATTAAAGAAACTAAATTAAGTAAATTTAAAACTTTTGTAATTCAACGAAATAATAAGGTTTCAGGCTACGTTTTTAGTCTTGATTAAAGCGAACATTTGTTCTATTCGGTAGAGTCTAGCTACAAAGCAGGAGTTTAAAGGCTTGTTATACAGGCATTTCAACTGATTAGCTTTGAAGCCTGAAATCAAATACAGAAAAGGCTTAGAGAAAATTTTATGATTTATTGAAATTACATAAATCGGGATCAATGCAACACAAAGCAAATCTTGACAAGGCTAAAGAATAACTATTTCATTAGCTTTGAGCTTAAACTACAGCATACGACGTTTTGTTATTAAGAAAAAATTTTTTTTTTGCTTTTTTTGAAGAAAAATATGTAATTACCAACTGGAAAGATTTCCAGCATTTTTAAGTTTTGTAAAGAATCTAGTAATGCTTAAAATTTCTTGTGAAAAACAAAAATTTTTTAGTAGATTTTTTTAGCTTTAGGTGTAATATTGTATCTATTCAGGGAAATATCTCACAATTAAAGTCGTTATATCACTAGTTCAATTGAGCAAGAAGAATATTAATTACTAAGCTGTGATGGTTTTAGACATTACCCATTAACCGCTTATTTAGCTCCGGTATGGTGAATTCTAAATCATTAAACTTATGTGAGTTGGCGGTGTATTCTAGGAAAGATAAGTATGGAAAAGCTTGGTCTGCTTGGATTTAGTGAAGTTGATCGGACAAAGGATCCAACTTACTACGTAAATTATTTGGATAACCTTAATGAAAGTGAATGGTTTCAAGGTTATAAGAATCGAGGCTTTGCCCGTTTAAAAATTGAAGAATCGAATCACATTTTAGATGTTGGTTGTGGAGTAGGTAAAGATGCAGAGTTATTAGCTAAAAAAGTAGGCAAATCTGGTCGAATTGTAGGTATAGATAGCAGTGAAACCATGATTGCTGAGGCTTGCAAGCGAACCAATAATTTGGATTTACCGTTAGAGTTTTACTTAAGTGATGCCCACATTATTGACTTCCCCGACAATAGCTTCGATGTTTGCCGAGCTGATCGTGTGTTGATTTATTTAGCAGAACCTATAAAGGCAATCACAGAAATGGTACGTCTAGCTCGTTCAGGAGCACGTATCGATATTAGCGAACCTGATATGGCAACACTAGTAGTTGACATGCCTAACCGAGAATTGACCCGGAAGATTTTGAATATTAGTTGTGACAATATTCCTAACGGTTGGTTAGCACATCAATTACCCACGATTTTCAAGGATTTGGGGCTGAAGGATATTACTGTTAATCCAGAGACATATATAGTGAGAGACTTTAACATGGCTAGTCACTCTTTTGATTTGACTAAATCTGCAAAGTATGCTCAAGACAATGGTATTGTCTTAGCGGAAGAGGCAGAAGAATGGTTAGTTTATCTGGAAGAAGCTAGCTATGCTGGACGTTTCTTTAGTGCTATTACAGGCTTTTGTGTTTGTGGACATAAGCCCTAGACCTAATGATAAGTCTTTAGCCGGACACGATATTACCTAATAGTCTTTAAGGTACATTTACTTCAATTTAAGGGATAGATGTGAAAAGACTTTTTTCCATAACTGTATTGCCTCTATTAAGTGCATCTGCAACGATTTTGCACCCATTAGCAGTTCAAACTGTTAAAGCGGCAACAATGTTATCTACAAGTTGCATTGAGAAGTCCTTGCCTGTAGCACTAGCTCCAGGTGAACCAGTTCAGTATCAGATTTATGGTGAATTGTGTAGTCAATATCCAATTGAAGGAAGAACCGTTCAAGTTTTAGTTTCTGGTCTTACCTACGATCATAATTATTGGGATTTTCCTTATGATAATGGGCGTTATTCTTATGTGAATTCTCAAACAGAAGCTGGTTATGCCACTTTCAATATTGATAGGATTGGAATTGGCAATAGTTCACGTCCACCTAATAACCAAGTAACATTAGAGTCTAATACTTATGTACTGGCTCAAATTAATCAAGCTTTACGGAATGGCAATATACAAGGAGTTAAGTTCGATCGCATTATCAACGTAGGGCATTCCTTTGGGTCTTTCGGACCAATTGTTAATGCCGTGAGCCAGTACGGCGGTGTTGATGGGGTGATTCTGACAGGTTTTTTACATAACGTGAATACAGAGTATGCCAACTTTGCATTAAACTCTTTCTATTCAGCCCAACTTGATCCAGTGTTAAGTAATCAAAATTTGCCGGATGGATATTTGACAACTTTACCAGGAACAAGAGGTTCGCTTTACTACAACGAGTCTAATACTGACCCACAAGTCATTGCATTAGACGAACAGATTAAATCTACGGTAACAACTAGTGAACTTGCATCACTGGCAAGTGCTGTTTTGTCTGATAGTTCAAAGCAAATTAAAGTACCTACTTTACTGGCGATTGGGGAAGAAGATAATCCTTTCTGTACTGCTAATATCTGCGATAGCGTTGAGAATGTCATAGCATTTGAGGCATCATTCTACTCGCCGGAAGCACAATTACAAGCATATGTACTACCCAATGCAGGGCACGATATTAATTTGAGTTTGAATGCTGCTTTATGGTACAGCGCGGCGCGTCAGTGGAGCGATCGCTTTGTCGGGACAAATGTTCAATCCATACCAGAACCCAGTTTTAAGTTTACCTTTTTAGCATTGCTAAGCGCGGCTATATTGCAGAAGTTCTTCGCTAATACAAAACATGCAAAACGGCACAACAAAGTGTCAAGAGCAAAAGTCAAGTTTATATACAATTATGAGGAGAACTAGATGGGTTTTTTGGAGCAAGAACGCGCCACACTTGCAAAATACTTACCAAAGCTAGATGAAACTCTAGCAAAAATACCACTATTAGACATGGAGAAGCCTGGTAATCCAGCAATATCTGAGTTCCGTGAACAGGGTGGTACAAATATCTTAATACCGAGCCAGTATGGTGGTTTAGGAGCATCACTACTTGAAGCTGTGCAGATACAACGAGCTATTGCCAGTCGTTCTCCTTCACTTGCAGTTGCTACAACTATGCATCATGGTACAGTTTTAGTCTTGATTGACCTAATTAGTCATGAGTCTGAACTTAAAATTATAGAAGACATAGCAGAACGCAAATTCTATGTATCTTCAGCTTTTGCTGAAGGGCAAACGAATGCACATATGTTTGCTATGCAAATGCAGGTAACTAAAATCGTTGGTGGTTACAAAGTAAGTGGTAGCAAAAAACCATGTAGTTTAGCTTACTCAATGAATGTGGTTACCTTTGGTGTCATGATACCAGGGAGTACAGAAGGAGAAGATGAGCTAGCTTTAGCTATATTACCTGCTGATACTCCAGGTATAGAACGCCGAAAATTTTGGGGTAACTGGGTTTTGGCTGGGGCAGAAAGTGATGAAGTAATTTTTAATGATGTCTTTCTTCCAGAAAGTAACATTTATCGGGCAGGCGATCCAAGATACATCAACACAATTCAAGCTAAAGGTCTTCTTTGGTTTGAAGTCATTATGGCAGCTTCTTATCTTGGAATTGCTAGCGCCCTAGTTGAGCGTGTAATAGTGTCCAGCAAGGGTACATCGATTGAAAGAGCATATTTAGGTATTGAACTAGAAAATTCCATGGCAGCGCTAGAAGGCTTGGCTTATTCAATCATGCTGAATAATTGTAGTGAAGAAGAATTACTAGCGAAGTCATTGTTTATACGTTTTGCTACACAAGGGGCAATTGAACGTGCTACTAAAACTGCTCTCGAACTACTAGGTGGTATGGCTTTTATAGGTTCACCTGAGGTTTCTTACTTGTTTGCTTCTGCCCATGCACTCTCATTTCATCCGCCTTCACGACTCAGTATTTCACCCTCTTTAGATAAGTACCTCATGGGCATGGAACTCAATTAAGGCATCATGTAAAAATAAGTTGTACAAATTTTATTTCAAACGGATTGCAAATCTAGCTTCCATATAAAAATTGTTCAGGTTATTTTTACACAAATCTTAAGAGGCTAAAGCCGCGCTAATTAAAAGCCTCTCCATCAGGGTACGGCAATAGAAAGAGATAAGTTTCATTGGGAATGAATGCAATGATTATTTTCCAGTTTTTTAAGTTGTTGTACTTGACTGTCTTACACTTAATAGCTTACTTATTTTTAAGTTTAGGTAAAAATGAGCAAGACCGTCAGTCACTTCGTAGTGAATGGATTTATAAATATATGCTACGAATGGGACCTTTGTATATCAAGGTTGGACAAATTCTTGCCACTCGTTCAGATTTAATAGGCAAAGAAATTGCTAATCGTTTACGTGAATTACAAGATAATACTCCTCCTTGTAGTAAAGAGTATGTTAAAGAAGTATTTACAACAGAGCTAGGTCAATCTATAGAGGAGAATTTTGAAGAATTTTCTTTTCAGCCTATTGCCAGTGCATCAATCGCTCAAGTTCATAAAGGAATATTGCAAACTGGACAGACAGTAGCAGTCAAGATTGTTAAAAAAAATATCAGACAGCAACTGAAACAAAATTTGGATAGTGTACAGCTTATCGTCAAATTTGCACATTGGTTACTGCCCAGTGTTAGACCATTAAACTTGCCTGTAAGATTTCAAGAGCTATATACTCTGTTGATTGCCCAAACTGATATGAGACAGGAGGCAGCTTGCCAACAGGATATATATAATAACTTCAAAAATCACTCCTATGTTCGTATTCCAGCTTTAATTCCAGAATTATGCACTTCTAGTGTACTTGTTATGGAATTTATGGAAGGTATTAAAGGCAAAGATGCACATCAAGTAGATTTACCTGCTCCTCTACTGGCACGACGCTTCCAAGAGGCTATTTGGGGAATGCTTTATTTTGATGGCTATAGCCACGGTGATCCTCATCCTGGAAATATAGTCTTTACTAAAGACGGCAAAGTAATCTTTATTGACTTTGGAATTACTGTTAGGTTGAGCGAAGATGAAAAATGGGGATTATCATCTTTTTATTTTGCTTGCAACCGAAAAGAGTGGAGTTTAGCAGTTGACCGCTTTACAAAATATTTTGTTGTTAATAAAGATAAGCTTCTAGGAGAATGGGCACAATATAACCAAGAAGTAGTGGATGTTTTAAAATTGCACTTTGAAGTTCGTAAAAGCCGCTGGTCAACAATTGCCTACTTTCAAGATATCAACAAAGTTCTTAGAAAATACGAAGCGCAATATACTACAACCTTCACAAAAATTGACCTTTTACTGCTTTCATTTGAGGGATTTTTAAACCAAATTGACCCTGATATTGACATTTGGGCTAACGTACGTAAATTTATTGATCGCTTTTCTCCTTACATAAACACAGCAGTTAAGGAAACATTTGATCACTATTTCTTAGAACATAGCCCTAATTCACTAGAACTACGTGATCGCGCTCAGAATTCTCTGATTGCACCAACTCACATTGACCGCTACTTTTTTCCTAGTACTTATCCCCTGTTTATTAAAAAAGCTAGTGGCTGCAAGCTTGAAGACGTTGACGGAAATACATACGTAGATATTTCCTGTGGTTATGGACCTCATTTTTTGGGTTATGCCCATCCTGCCGTTACTACTGCACTTATAGAAGCAGTACAAATGGGAGGCGTCAATGTTATGGGTAATCTACCAGAGGTTCAATTAGCAGAAACTATTGTAGATGCTTTTCCGAGTGCAAATAAGGCTATATTTTCTAACTCTGGTACAGAATCAGCGCTACATGCCATGCGATTGTGTAGAGTTTATCGCAAGCGCGATAAAATAGCCAAGTTTGAAGGACATTTCCACGGTTTTTCTGACCAAGGAATGGTAAGTTCATGGTTTCGCTTTACTGGTTCTAAAGACCAACCAGAACCAATTGACGGCACTCAAGGTTGCCACAAAGGTACAGTTCAAGAAACTCTTGTCCTACAATACGGTCATCCCAGAAGCTTAGAACGTCTGCGAGAAGCAGCAGATGAGCTAGCTTGCGTGATTTGTGAACCCATGCCTTCACTGATGGCTACCTATGATCAAGAATTTTTGACGGAACTGCGGAGTCTTTGCACTCAATTAGATTTACCACTGATTTTTGATGAAGTAGTGACGGGATTTCGAGTTGCTTATGGAGGAGTTCAAACTTTAACAGGTATTTCTCCCGATTTAACTTGTTTGGGCAAAATTATTGGTGGAGGGCTTCCTTGTGGAGCTGTAGTTGGTAAGGAAGAATTGATTAACATTGCAAAGAGTTCACGAGATCCATTTGTTGACTACGAAAGTAAGGCATTTATTGGCGGTACAATGACGGGTAATTCCCTTACCTGTAGTGCGGGTCTCGCTGCTTTAACTTATCTACGAAAGCACCCGGAAATTTATACGCGGTTAGAGCAACAAACAAACTGGTTAGCACAGGAACTGTTAAAAATAGCTCAAGATCACGCTATTCAATTTAAAGTCAGAGCTAATCGATCCATCTTCTCATTGTCATTTACACATAAGGATATTAAATTCTTCAGAGAAAAGCAGGCTGGTAGTAATTTCAAAGCTAATTTAGCCTTGGCTTACTATATGCGTAGGCATGGGGTTTATATGCCTGAGTTACATACTCTGATGCTGAATGGTAGCCACACACAAGAAGATTTAGATACTATTTGCCAAGCATTCAATCAAAGTTTGCAGGAGATGATTAGAGATAACTTCTTTGTCATGTAAAAATTGGTATCATAGCCTATTTCCCGTACCCTAACTGTCACAAATAAAAATTACGGATAGGAAAAAGTCAAGTGAGAATCAAACCAGACATCATTAGTAAAAAAAGAGATTTGAGCAACCATAAATCAGAAAAAATAGCATCAAAATATCTTGTCAATAAGGAGCAATAAAAACTGGCGCTAGAGAGATGAGTCTGAGATAAATAAATGAAGATGTTAAAGGTTGAAATCATAAATTAGAGTAATCAGTAGAGGTGACAAACTAAAATTATTGACATAGTAAATTAGAGCTATGAATTACATAAATTAGCTCTGAGTCTAAAACTTATCTATATTGTACAAAGCTAAAAAATTAATGTCATGGGCTAGGACATAAAGCTGCTAACATACCAGTGCTAAATCATTTGTGAAATACCTCCCTCAAGTCTAGCTTGTCCTCCAAGTCTGTCCAAGTCTCCTATTTTTCACGAATCAAATAGGATTGCTATAGCTCATAACAGCAGCTTGTACATGAATCATGAGTCATCTAAACTTATTTAGTTTTATTCCTGGCTAGCTAGCTATATCTACAAATTACAGTCTCTGTCCTGCTCTACACTTTGACGATAAACTAAGCTGGAAATTTAATAAGATGCGTCACAACTTAATTTCCCCAAACTTTGCTACTTTAGTTGATCTTTTAACTTACAGGGCACTTTACCAACCGAACCAGTTGGCTTATACCTTTCTAATGGATGGAGAGACAGAAGCAGGTCAGCTAACTTACAAGCAATTAGATGAGCAAGCACGTGCGATCGCCTCTTACCTTCAATCCCAAAACGCAATTGGACAAAGGGTGCTTTTATTATATCCACAGGGATTAGAATTTCTTGCTGGTTTCTTTGGCTGCTTGTATGCGAAGGCAATTGCGATTCCCGCACCACCACCTGATCCGGCAAGATTAAAACGTGCTTTGCCGAGGCTAAAAGCAATTGCAGAAGATGCTCAAGCATCTTTGGTGTTGACTACTCGCAAAATCATATCTCAGCTGACAAATACCCCAGAGGAGATATCAGAATTATTTCAGACTATGAGCTGGATAGCTAGCGAGGAAATTGATCAAGAACTAGCACACAAATGGCTACTTCCAGCAATTACCAATGACGATTTAGCTTATCTCCAGTACACTTCTGGCTCTACTTCTACGCCCAAAGGCACAATGATTAGTCATGGGAACGTTATCCACCATTCTACTTACATCCAACAAGCATGGGGATACACTTCCGACAGCGTGGCTGTCACATGGATGCCTTATTTCCATGATTATGGGCTAATTGACGGGCTGATACAACCTTTATATACAGGAATTCCATGCTACATTATGTCGTCTTTAGCTTTTCTAAAACGTCCCGTTCGTTGGCTACAAGTCATTTCAAAATATAAAGTAACTCATACCCAAGCCCCCAATTTTGCTTACGATTATTGTCTAAATAAAATTACAGAAAAACAACTTCAAACCTTAAATCTGACTAGCTTGCGTACAGCTAGTAACGGTGCGGAAACTGTTCATAAAGTTACTATAGAACGTTTTCTTAAAAAATTTGCTCCCTATAAATTTCGTCCAGAAGCCTTTTATCCAGCTTACGGATTAGCAGAAGCTACCCTGTTAGTTGCAACTAAACGGCATACAGATCAACCGACTAGTTGTGTAGTTTCATCTGCTGCTTTAGAAAAAAACCGCATAGTTGAAGTACCTCCGGGAAAGGGAGGACTTACTATAGTTAGCTGTGGAATTCCTATTTGTGGAATGAAGGTGGCGATCGCTCATCCAGAAACACTCAGAACTTGTGAATCGGATGAAGTAGGGGAAATTTGGATATCAGATCCTAGTGTAGCTCTAGGATATTGGAATAAAACAGAAGCAACAAAGCAAACTTTTCAAGCTTATCTAGCAGATACTGGCGAAGGACCTTTTCTGCGAACTGGAGATTTAGGATTTCTCAAAGACGGAGAGTTATTTGTTACTGGTCGGTTAAAAGATTTAATTATTATTGGGGGGGCTAACCATTATCCCCAAGATATTGAATGGACAGTAGAAGAGTGTCATTCTTCAATTCGTTCTAACCATTGTGCTGCATTTGCGGTAGAAGTGGAAGAAGAAGAACGGTTGGTTGTGGCTGCGGAAGTGGAACGTGCCGTTGAAAATATTGATGAGGTCGTAAAAGCTATTCGTCACGCAGTAGCCCAAGCACATGAGCTAGAAGTTTACGCTGTGTCGTTACTGAAAAAAGGTGGTATCCTGAAGACTTCTAGTGGGAAGATTCAGCGCAGTGCTTGCCGCAAAGCTTTTCTAGAAGGAAGTTTAGAAATTTTTGGCGAATGGAGAAAAGCTTTAAATAAACAGCAAATTTCGAGAAGTGGACAACAAGAAGCTGTAATTCATCAGTTTGAAGAAACAATCCAAAATTGGTTATTATTTCAACTTTCTGCAATACTTAACATTCTTCCAGCAGATATAGATATTCGAGAACCATTTGTCCGTTATGGTTTGTCATCAAGGGAAGCAGTGAGTTTGGTCGGAGACTTAGAAGAATGGCTTCAATGTCATCTTTCCCCCACCTTGTTGTGGGAGTATCCCACAATTAAGACTCTAGTTGAGCATCTGACTCATAAATCAAAGGCTTCAGTTCTCAATTCCATCAGCACTAATCCTCAGACAACAGCAGAACCAATTGCTGTCGTGGGTATTGGTTGTCGTTTTCCTGGTGCTAGAGATCCAGAAGCATTTTGGCAATTGTTGCATCAGGGAATTGATGCTATTCAAGAAGTGCCTTCATCCCGGTGGGATCTAACTACTTTTTACGACCCTAATCCAGTAACTCCAGGTAAAATGAATACCCGCTGGGGTGGTTTTTTAGAGCAAGTAGATCAGTTTGATCCTCAATTTTTTGGCATCTCTCCTCGAGAAACTGAAAGCATAGATCCTCAACAACGATTACTGCTGGAGGTCACTTGGGAAGCTTTAGAAAATGCAGCTATTGCACCAGATCATCTGGTAGGCAGTCAAACAGGGGTGTTCATTGGTATTTGCAATTATGATTATTCCCTAATGCAATTTAACGAACTTGGGTCGTTAAATGCCTATTTCGGTACAGGGAATGCTTTGAGCATTGTAGCTAATCGCCTATCCTACATACTGGATTTGCATGGGCCTAGTTGGGTGGTAGACACCGCCTGTTCCTCCTCACTGGTAGCAGTTCATCAGGCATGTCAGAGCTTACATCAAGGAGAATGCCAGATGGCAATTGTGGGAGGAGTAAACTTAATTCTAGCTCCTCAATTGAATATAGTTTTCTCCCAAGCCAATATGATGGCGGCAGATGGTCGCTGCAAGACTTTTGATGCTGCTGCTGATGGTTATGTACGCTCTGAAGGGTGTGGAGTAATAATTTTAAAGCCTCTCTCTAACGCTCAGAGGGATGGAGATAACATTCTAGCCCTAATTAAAGGCTCGGCGATCAATCAGGATGGTCGTAGTAATGGACTGACAGCCCCTAATGGACTTTCTCAACGAGCAGTTGTTCGCCAAGCTTTAGCTAATGCCAAACTTGCAGCGGCACAAATAAGTTATGTGGAAGCTCATGGTACTGGCACCTCGTTAGGAGATCCCATTGAGGTAAATTCCTTAAAAGAAGTGCTAATGGAAGGACGTTCTCCAGAACAGCCTTGCTGGATAGGCTCAGTAAAAACCAATATTGGTCATTTGGAAGCTACTGCTGGTATTGCTGGTTTAATAAAGGTTGTGCTTTCCCTGCAACATGAGGAAATTCCATCTCACTTGCACTTTAATCAGCTCAATCCGCATATTTCCCTAGAAGGCACTTCATTATCAATTCCCACTGAACGCCAGAAATGGGCAAGAGGAGAAAAGCGGCGATTTGCTGGTGTGTCTTCATTCGGTTTCGGTGGAACTAATGCCCATGTCATTGTAGAAGAAGCACCAACTACCAAGCAAGAACTGTTGAATATAGAACGCCCTCAACACCTCCTGACTCTTTCAGCCAAAACTGAGACAGCTTTGAAAGATTTGGCACAGCGTTATACAGCATTGCTCAAAGCCAATCCAGAAATACCTGTTGCAGATGTTTGCTTTACAGCCAATACTGGGCGATCGCATTTTGATTATCGCCTGGCTGTTATTGCCTCATCGCATATAGAATTGCAAGGAAAACTTAATGACTTTGTTGCAGGTGAGCAGATCCCCGGCATAGCAATTAACACAATTAACGCTAAAAATCGTCCCAAAATAGCGTTTTTATTTACTGGTCAAGGCTCCCAGTATCCAGGTATGGGACGCCTACTATACGAAACGTCCCCTGTTTTTCGTGCCACCCTTGATCGCTGCAATGAAATTTTACGTCCTTATCTAGAAGTATCTCTACTCTCAGTCCTCTACCCCGAATCAGGACATACATCTCTACTAAACCAGACAGCATATACCCAACCTGCTCTCTTCGCCTTAGAGTATTCTCTAGCACAACTATGGCAATCCTGGGGAATAAAACCAGATGCGGTAATGGGTCATAGTGTTGGGGAATATGTTGCGGCAGTTGTGGCTGGGGTCTTCAGTTTAGAGGATGGGCTAAAATTAGTTGCCATTCGCGCACGTTTGATGCAGAACCTGCCACAGATAGGAGAGATGGTGGCAGTGCTTGCTAATGAGGAAACCATACGAGCAATTACGGAAATTGACCAACAAAAGGTAGGATTTGCTGCCTATAATGGGCCAAAAAGTACAGTTATCTCTGGTGAGCAAGAAGCAGTCCAAAAAATTTGTGCTGCTTTGAACAGTGCAGGCATTCAAACTAAAAAGTTACAGACCTCTCATGCTTTTCACTCACCTTTGATGGAACCGATACTATCAGAATTCCATCAGGTAGCTGCCAGCGTGACCTATGCTGCTCCCCAAATCAGCATCATTTCCAATCTTACGGGAAAAAAATTGATGGCAGCAGACATCAACCCGGATTACTGGTATTGCCATTTACGTTCTCCAGTAAAATTTGCTGCCAGCTTGCAAACACTTCACGCCTCTAATATTGATGCCTTTGTAGAAGTAGGGCCAAAACCAACTTTATTAGGTATGGGACGCAACTGTCTGTTAGATTTCCAAGGGCTTTGGCTTCCCAGTTTGCGTCCTGGGTATGAGGATTGGGCGATACTACTCCAAAGCTTGGGACAATTATATGTGCGTGGATTATTAATAGATTGGTTTGCGTTTGATCAAGATTATCCTAGGCAACATGTAATATTACCTACTTATCCCTTTGAACGCCAGAGCTATTGGTTTGGCAAAATTGCCAGCCAACCCAAACAAATACCACTTCTCTCGCAAGAAAATTCTCAATCCTTAATTATTAACCTTCTGCAACAGGGAAATATTGCACAATTAACTCAACATCTGCAAACAGTTAAGAATTTTTCCCAAGATGAAGCAAAATTACTCCCTCAGTTGCTGAAAGTATTATTACAGCAACACCAATTAGATACACAAGCTATTACTGTTAAAAATTGGTTTTATCAAGTAGAATGGCGAGCTAAATCTAAGCGATCACAGAGTTTTCTCCAAAGAAGTCAATTACATCAACCAGCCACTTGGCTAATTTTCGTTGATTTTGGTGGTCTAGGGCAAGCCATAGCCAATCTATTACAACAGTATGGTCATAACTGCATGCTGGTTTATGCTGGAGATAGATATCAGCAAAAAGAAACTGCAATTTGGACTATCAATCCAACTCGCGCAAAAGATTTTGAGCTGGTCTTGCAAGAGGTATTTAATTCTGAGGCATTGCCTTTAATAGGAATCCTCCACTTATGGAGTTTAGACGCAACTCAGCCAAAGGAACTAACAGTTCCTAGTCTTGAACAAACCCAGCAGTTTACTTGTAGTAGTACATTACATCTGGTACAGGCGTTAGTTAAACAGAATATGTCAATCACCATTCCTAAGTTGTGGTTAGTGACACGAGGTGCAGTCCCAGTAGGTCAAACACCCATAGTAGTTAATCAAACTCCATTATGGGGGTTGGGTAAAGTGATTGCTCTAGAGCATCAAAAAATCTGGGGAGGAATGCTGGATTTAGATTCCCAGGTAAACCCAAATGAAGCAGAGATGGTATTGGCAGAGATATTGAATCCAGAACGAGAAGATCAGATTGCTTTGCGCAATGGACAGTGTTACGTAGCTCGTTTAGTACAAACTAGTTTACCGGAAGTTCAAGAGGTACAGTTACGACCAGATGCTACCTATCTGATTACGGGTGGCTTAGGAGATTTAGGATTAAAAGTAGCTCAGTGGATGGTACATCAGGGTGCGCAACATCTGATGTTAGTTGGGCGCAGTAGTCCTACCAGTGCTACACAGGAAACCTTAAACCAATTAGAGCAGTCAGGAGCCAAGATTTTTGTTGCTCAGGGCGATGTATCTCGCACAGAAGATATGATCGGGGTGCTGGAAACAGTTAAAGCATCTTGTCCACCTTTGCGGGGTATTATTCATGCTGCCGGCGTTTTAGATGATGGCATCATTTTACAGCAGAACTGGGAACGCTTGAGGCAGGTGATGGAGCCAAAAGTCAAAGGAGCATGGAATCTACACGTACTAACGCAGAATTGCCCATTGGAATTTTTTGTTTGTTTCTCTTCTATTGCTTCATTGATTGGCTCATCGGGACAGAGCAATTATGCTGCCGCCAATGCTTTCCTAGATGGTTTGTGCCATTATCGTCGGCAGCTAGGTTTACCGGGATTGAGTATAAATTGGGGGCTGTGGGCTGATGCTGGAATGGCAGCTAGGCTAGATAGCAGTTCCCAAGCGCGTATGGTTGCAATGGGATTGAATTCGATTACTTCAGAGCAAGGATTATTAGCACTTAATCTATTCTTAGGACAAACTTACCCACAAATTAGCGTTCTACCTATAGATTGGTCAGTTTTCCAACAGGAATTTAGCACTCAGCGACAATTACCGCTATTGTCTGATATTGTGGGCAAAACCAAAGCAGAAGATCGAGTTAATCTAGTTTGTATGCAGCCAAATGATCTATTGCAAAGATTAGAGAAAACACCAGTAAACGCACGTGAAGAATTTTTAGTGACTCATCTTCAAATCGAAGTTGCAAAGATTATGGGGCTTAACTCTTTCCAACTTCCTGAGTCACGAAAAGGTTTTTTTGATATGGGAATGGATTCTCTGATGGTTATTGAGATGAAAAACCGCTTAGAGATCAATTTAGGAGTTTTCTTACCTACGACTTTAGCTTTTGAAGCCCCAAGTATTCAAGATTTAAGCAAATACCTGCTTCAAAAGGTACTGAAGTGGGAAACAGCAAACAAAATTGATACTAAATCTCAAAACGGTAACAAAGGCAAAGTTCAAACTAGGTTAGAAATTGAAAAGCTCTCCTCAAATAAAATTGAAACCCTAATCGCTGAGAAACTTAACAGACTAGAAACTTTACTCAAAGAAAAATAATAATATGAATATTTCTGAATCACAGCGGCTTCTTCTTGCTTTGGATGAGGCAGTTGAAAAACTTGAAGCAGTTGAACGTACAAAAGCTGAACCAATTGCGATCGTTGGTATGAGTTGTCGTTTTCCTGGGGGTGCTAATGACCCAGAAAAATTTTGGCAGCTATTAGAAAATAGTACAGATGCAATTACTAAGATTCCCGCAGATCGTTGGGATGCTGACTTTTATTACAACCCAGACACCAATGTTTATGGAAAAATATGTACTCGCTTTGGTGGATTTTTACAACAGGTAGACCAGTTTGATCCTCAGTTTTTTGGTATTTCCCCTCGAGAAGCAATCAGTCTAGATCCTCAACAGCGATTACTATTAGAAGTAACCTGGGAAGCATTAGAAAATGCAGGTTTTTTACCAAACCAGCTTCATGGCAGCAAATCAGGTGTTTTTGTAGGAATTGGTCAGAATGACTATGCACAATTACAGTTTTATTCTGGCGATCTAACCAAAATTGGCACTTATGAAGGAACTGGAAATGGCTTTAGTTTTGCACCCGGTCGATTGTCCTATATTTTGGGACTACATGGACCTAGCATAGCAGTTGATACAGCTTGCTCTTCCTCGTTAGTGGCGATTCATTTGGCTTGTCAAAGCCTACGTACTGGAGAATGCGATATGGCGATCGCTGGTGGAGTACATCTCATCCTCTCACCTGAAGTTACTGTTTTTCTATCTGTATCTCATACTCTCTCACCGGATGGACGCTGCAAAACCTTTGATGCTTCCGGTAATGGTGCTGGTAGGGGTGAGGGCTGCGGGGTTTTGATCCTCAAGCGCCTTTCAGATGCCTTAGCTGATGGAGACAACATCTTAGCTTTGATTCGGGGTTCAGCAGTCAACCATGATGGTCGCAGTAGCGGCTTGACAGTCCCTAATCGGCGATTGCAACAAGCAGTTATTTCCCAAGCACTGAATAATAGTCGTGTAAAACCAAATGAAGTGAGCTATGTAGAAGCACATGGGACAGGGACACCGTTGGGAGACCCAATAGAAGTCAGAGCTTTAGGAACAGTATTAGGAGAAGGACGCTCGTCAGAGCAACCATTATTAATAGGCTCAGTAAAAACTAACATCGGTCACCTAGAAGCAGCAGCAGGAGTGGCAGGTTTAATTAAAGTAGTGCTATCACTGCAACACGGGGAAATTCCAGCACATCTGCACCTTCAGCAGCCCAACCCACACATCAACTGGGAGGAATTACCAGTCAAAGTACCAACAAAACCGGTAGCTTGGCCAACAGGCGAGAAAAAGAGAATCGCAGGAGTCAGTTCCTTTGGATTTAGCGGTACAAATGCCCATGTGATTTTGGAAGAAGCACCGATAGCACAGATAACCACAGCAAAACTAGAGCGACCTCTGCATTTACTAACACTCTCAGCCAAATCGCAAAAGGCTTTAGAAGAATTAGCGGCTCGATATCAAGCTCATCTAGCCAAAAATCCCCATCTTAATCTTGCAGATATTTGCTTCACAGCCAATACTGGACGGGAGCATTTCTCACACCGAGTGGCTGTAGTAGCCGAATCAGTCATACAACTGCAACAAAAGTTAGCAGATTTCACAACTGACCAAGCAACACCAGGGATAGTGTACGAGCAAGTACAAAGGACAAAGCGATCTCAAGTTGCCTTTTTGTTCACAGGTCAAGGTTCACAGTACTTGGGTATGGGACGGCAACTGTATGAAAGTCAAACAACTTTCCGTCAGACCATCGACTCTTGTGACCAAATCCTGCAACCATTACTGAACAAATCCTTAGTCCAAGTTTTGTATGCAGACAATGATGGAGCATCACTGCTGGAAGATACAGCATATGCTCAACCTGCCCTGTTTGCAGTCGAGTATGCCCTAGCTCAGTTATGGCGTTCTTGGGGCATAGAACCAGATGTGGTCATGGGTTATAGTCTGGGAGAATACGTTGCTGCAACTGTTGCAGATGTCTTCAGCCTAGAAGAGGCATTAAAACTAGTGGTTGAGCGTGGGCGTTTGATGCAAAGCTTAACCCCAAAGGCAGAAATCGTTTCTGTATTGGCGAGTGCCGCAGTGGTTGATGCCGCCATTCAACCTTATGCGGATCAAATTACGATCGCGGCGATGAATGCACCCAACAATACAGCGATTGTCGGTCAGCCAAAAGCGATTCAGGCAGTGGTTGCATCCTTGACAGCACAAGGGATTCATACAGAAAAGTTGAATGTCTCTCGTGGTTTCCATTCGCAGTTGATCAAGCCAATTTTAGAAGAATTTCGACAGGTATTAGCAACTGTGAATTATTCCTCTCCTAGGAGCAGTTTTGTTTCTACTGTGACTGGAGAAGTGATGACTACTGAGATTGCTTGCCCTGATTACTGGTGTGAACATGCTTGGCAACCAGTAAATTTTTTAGCGGGGATGAAAACTCTTGCTCAACAAGGATATGAGGTATTTATCGAAATTGGTAGCAAACCGACTTTGCTAGGAATGGCAAGTGATTGTCTGCCGTCAGATGTGGGTCTATTTTTACCTTCTCTACGTCCAGGTTTGCCTGATTGGCAAGTGTTACTAGAGACTTTGGTACGTTTATATATACGTGGTCTGTCTGTAGATTGGTCTGGTTTTGACGCCGACTATCCTCGTTATCGTCTGCCATTACCTACTTACCCTTTCCAGCGCCAACGTTATTGGGTAGAAACAACAAAGCAGACCCGTAAACTATTGACCTCATCTGAGAAAGAAATATTTCTTCACCCCTTACTCAGCAAAAAGCTACAATCTCCCTTACTCAAAGAAACTTTGTTTACATCTGAGATTAGTGTGAATAACCTACCTTATCTCAATGACCATCAAGTTTATGGGAAAACTGTAGTCGCAGGAGCATTTCATATATCCCTGATTTTAGGGGCAATAGAATTAACTTTTGGGGTCACCAATTGTATTCTAAAAGATATTTTCTTTACTCGGGCACTGGTGATTTCAGCAGAAGATGTACGCACTCTTCAGCTACTCATAACCCCTGAAGATAGTCCCACAGCATCTTTTAAACTCATTAGTTTAGAACCTGAAACGCTAGATCAAAGTAATTCTTGGAGTACACATGTCAATGGCAAAATTTCTATCGACGAAAAAGTTATAGCTGCTAAACGAAACCAAAAAAAAATCTCTATTCAGAACTTGCAAGATCGATGCCAACAAGAAATGGCTAGTAGTGAATTTTATCAGTTTTTAAAACTACGCCATATTCAACTAGGTTCAACCTTCCAGTGGATCAAGTCAATTTGGAAAGGAGATAAAGAGGCTGTATGTCAGATGCAACTTCCTCAAACACTAGATAACTTAGAGAAATATCAGTTGCATCCAAGTCTGATAGACTCTTGTTTCCAACTGCTAATGGCAACTGTAGTCCTGGAAAAGAATGAAACTTTTGTTCCATTCAGTATAGAACAATTATATTTTTATCAAAGTCCTAGTAGTTGCTCTCAATTATGGTGTCATGCCTACTCACTGCCAATGGAAAAATCCAGGGAAGAAGTAGTAGGCAACATCCAACTATTTGATCAAGAGGGGCAAATTATTGCCGAGGTTATTAGCTTTAAGGGCAGAAGAGCAAATAGTCACAGCTTCTTAGGCATCCCGCAAGAACCCTTAGAAAGTTGGCTCTATGAGGTAGAGTGGCGACGCCAGACACTTACAAGGCAAAAGTTCCTTAATGGAGGATTGCAAAAAACTATTTCTGAGCCAAAAAGTTGGTTAATCTTAGCTGATGACGATGGTATGGGTCAGCAAATAACAGAACAACTACAGGCACAAGGAGAAATATGTACTCTTGTTCTCTCAGGCAACCAGTACGAACAGTTAACAGAAACAGAATTTAAAGTTAATCCAGCTAGTCTAGAAGACTTCCAGCAGTTGTTCACAGCAATTGAGACAAGTAAATCTTCATTACATGGTGTAGTGCATCTGTGGAGCTTAAATACAGCCAAAGACAAATTGACAAGTACAAATTTAGAAACAACTCTAAACCAGATATGTGGCAGTACATTGCATTTAGTCCAATCACTAGTTAAAGCCAAACTGATTTCATCTCCCTCCATATGGTTTGTAACCCGAGGTGCTGTATCGGTGAAGTCAGAGCAAAATATTTCAGGTTTGGCTCAATCTCCCTTGTGGGGAATGGGAAAGGTAATTGCTCTAGAACACCCAGAACTAAATTGTGTACGGATCGATTTACATCCAGAAGCTCAAAAGGACGAAGTACAAAACTTATTTGAAGAAATTTGGTTGGGGGCTGCAAAAGAAGACCAAGTTGCTTATCGCGATCAAGTTCGTTATGTAGCAAGATTAGCGCGTAGTGGCCAGGCTCAAGATACTACAGCACAAGATAAATTAGAGATACCGCAATCTGAATTTTTCCGGCTAGGAGTGTCTAGTCGAGGAACTCTAGAGAATTTGCAACTGCAACCAATAACACGTCGTCAACCCGATGCTGGTGAAGTAGAAATTCAGATATGTGCCACAGGACTGAACTTTAGAGACGTTCTCAATGTATTAGGTTTGTATCCAGGAGATCCCGGACCTTTGGGATTAGAGTGTTCTGGTTTGATAGTGGGTATTGGGGAAGGGGTCCAAAACTTTAAGATAGGAGATCCAGTTATTGCCCTAATCCAGGGTAGCTTTAGCCAATACATTACCGTCAAGACCGCTATGGTTGTTCACAAACCAGAGCATCTTAGCTTTGAGGATGCAGCAACAATTCCAGTAACATTTTTAACTGTGTGCTGTAGTCTGCTACATATCAAGATATCTCCAGGAGACCGAGTACTGGTTCATGCTGCCACTGGCGGAGTAGGGATAGCAGCTATCCAACTATTGCAGCAAGCTGGAGCAGAAATCTTTGCCACTGCCAGCCCTCAAAAATGGGAATTTCTTAAGTCCTTAGGGATAAAGCATATCATGAACTCTCGAACTCTTGATTTTGCCGATGAAATTATGGCAAAAACTGATGGGCAAGGGGTAGATATTGTAATCAATTCCTTAAATGGAGAATTTATACCCAAGAGCCTATCGGTTCTACGAGAAAAGGGCTGCTTTTTAGAAATTGGTAAGAATGAAGTTTGGGAAATTGAGCAAGCCAAGCAAGTAAGACCTGATATCTCTTATTTTTTAGTTGATTTAGTTAAGGAATGTTATGAGCAACCCGCATTGATCCAATCAATGTTTTATAAACTGATGCAACAGTTTCAAGAAGGTAAGCTCAAACCTCTACCACAAACAGTATTTACCTTTGCGGATATGCTCAATGCTTTCCGCTATATGCAACAGGCCAAACATATTGGCAAAATTGTCATCTCTCATAAGCCAGCTAGAGCAACAACATATCAAGAACCTGTCACCTTTCGTGAAGATGCTACTTACTTAATTACAGGTGGTTTGGGTGGTTTGGGCTTACTCACAGCTCGTTGGCTGGTAGAGCATGGTGCGAAGCATTTAGTACTGGTAGGTCGTCGTGCTGCTAACCCATCTGTAAACATCCAGTTAAAACAGTTAGAGCAAGCAGGGGCTAAAGTAGTTGTAATGTCTGCCGATATATCCCAGATAGAACAAGTCAATTATGTGTTAGCAGAAATTGAAAAATCTCTACCACTTTTGCGAGGTATCATCCATGCGGCTGGTTTGCTAGATGATGGTATCTTAGTACAACAGACTTGGGAGCGTTTTGCGAAAGTTTTAGCTCCCAAGGTGCTAGGAGCGTGGCATCTGCATAGTTTAACTCAGAAACTGCCGTTAGATTTCTTTGTGCTATTTTCTTCCGCTGCTGCTTTGCTGGGTTCTCCTGGCCAAGCTAATCATGCCGCCGCTAATACTTTTTTGGATACTTTGGCTATTTCTCGTCGGAATCAAGGACTAGCAAGCTTGAGCATCAACTGGGGTCCGTGGTCTGAAGTAGGTGCTGCTGCTCAAAGACACTTAAATCAAAAGATCGGTATGAAAGGAGTAGGCTCTATTGCCCCAGATCCTGGATTGCAGATATTAGAAAAGTTATGGTCAAATTCTCCAGCTCAAATAGGAGTTGTGCCTGTTAACTGGCAACAGTTTGATCAAGCTTTAACATCTCAATTTTTTAGTGATTTCACACAGACACTTAGCCAGGACAAGAAGCAAACAACTAGTTTTCTCAAACAACTAGAAACGATTCCTGTTAGCGATCGCCACGCTTACTTGTTAGCTCATGTCAACTCATTAGTTGCTAAAGTTTTACGGTTAGATCCATCGGAACAGCTAGATCCACAACAGGGATTTTTCCAACTAGGGATGGATTCGTTAACATCTGTAGAGCTGAGAAATCTTCTGCGCAACAACTTAGAATGTTCTCTACCTTCAACCATAGCTCTTGAATATCCCACTTTAGAAACATTAGTTGATTATTTAGCTCAGGAAGTACTCCCAATAGAATTTTTTGCTCCTGAGTCTGCTGTACAGTCTCATAAAGACGGTAGTACGACTTCATTGTCTATTTTGGAAGACTTATCTCAGGAAGAAATCGCAAATCTACTTGCCCAAGAACTAGAATTTGTTAGGGAAGAGTAAAATTAAATGAGTAAAAATTCAGCCAATATAGACTATCAGTCTTTAATGAAGAAAGCACTGGTTGAACTGAGAGAAATGAAAAGTAAGCTCAATGCTTTAGAAAGTGCTAAGACCGAATCAATAGCCATTGTTGGCATGGGTTGCCGATTGCCTGGAGGTCACGATAATCCAGAAGCCTTTTGGCAACTGTTACGTAATGGGGAAATAGCCGTTAGCGAAGTACCATCAGATCGATGGGATATTAACGCTTACTATGATCCAAATCCCAATACTCCTGGAAAGATATGTACTCGCTACGGGGGATTTATCAACCAATTACAGGAGTTCGATACTCAGTTTTTTGGTATTTCTCCTCGTGAAGCGGTTAGTTTAGATCCGCAACAGCGTCTCTTGCTAGAAGTCGCTTGGGAAGCATTAGAAAATGCAAGTATTTCACCTCAGCAACTTGCTGGCAGCCAAACAGGAGTATTTATTGGTATCTGTCACAACGACTATCTACACCAACTGCTGGATAGAGAACCCACTGAAATTGATGCCTATATGGCTACAGGTAATTCCCATTCTGTCGCATCGGGTCGTTTGTCTTACTTTCTTGGGTTGCATGGTCCTAGCATAGCAGTTGATACAGCTTGCTCTTCTTCACTAGTAGCAATTCATTTGGCTTGCCAAAGTCTACGGAACCAAGAGTCTCATTTAGCTATAACTGGTGGTGTAAATATACTTTTGTCGCCAGAAATTAGCATTAATTTCTCAAGAGCTAATATGTTAACTTCGGATAATCATTGTAAAACCTTTGATCTTGACGCAGATGGCATTGTCCGCTCTGAAGGATGTGGAATCATCATCCTCAAGCGCCTTTCAGATGCCTTAGCTGATGGAGACAACATCTTAGCTTTGATTCGGGGTTCAGCAGTCAACCATGATGGTCGCAGTAGCGGCTTGACAGTCCCTAATCGGCGATTGCAACAAGCAGTTATTTCCCAAGCACTGAATAATAGTCGTGTAAAACCAAATGAAGTGAGCTATGTAGAAGCACATGGGACAGGGACACCGTTGGGAGACCCAATAGAAGTCAGAGCTTTAGGAACAGTATTAGGAGAAGGACGCTCGTCAGAGCAACCATTATTAATAGGCTCAGTAAAAACTAACATCGGTCACCTAGAAGCAGCAGCAGGAGTGGCAGGTTTAATTAAAGTAGTGCTATCACTGCAACACGGGGAAATTCCAGCACATCTGCACCTTCAGCAGCCCAACCCACACATCAACTGGGAGGAATTACCAGTCAAAGTACCAACAAAACCGGTAGCTTGGCCAACAGGCGAGAAAAAGAGAATCGCAGGAGTCAGTTCCTTTGGATTTAGCGGTACAAATGCCCATGTGATTTTGGAAGAAGCACCGATAGCACAGATAACCACAGCAAAACTAGAGCGACCTCTGCATTTACTAACACTCTCAGCCAAATCGCAAAAGGCTTTAGAAGAATTAGCGGCTCGATATCAAGCTCATCTAGCCAAAAATCCCCATCTTAATCTTGCAGATATTTGCTTCACAGCCAATACTGGACGGGAGCATTTCTCACACCGAGTGGCTGTAGTAGCCGAATCAGTCATACAACTGCAACAAAAGTTAGCAGATTTCACAACTGACCAAGCAACACCAGGGATAGTGTACGAGCAAGTACAAAGGACAAAGCGATCTCAAGTTGCCTTTTTGTTCACAGGTCAAGGTTCACAGTACTTGGGTATGGGACGGCAACTGTATGAAAGTCAAACAACTTTCCGTCAGACCATCGACTCTTGTGACCAAATCCTGCAACCATTACTGAACAAATCCTTAGTCCAAGTTTTGTATGCAGACAATGATGGAGCATCACTGCTGGAAGATACAGCATATGCTCAACCTGCCCTGTTTGCAGTCGAGTATGCCCTAGCTCAGTTATGGCGTTCTTGGGGCATAGAACCAGATGTGGTCATGGGTTATAGTCTGGGAGAATACGTTGCTGCAACTGTTGCAGATGTCTTCAGCCTAGAAGAGGCATTAAAACTAGTGGTTGAGCGTGGGCGTTTGATGCAAAGCTTAACCCCAAAGGCAGAAATCGTTTCTGTATTGGCGAGTGCCGCAGTGGTTGATGCCGCCATTCAACCTTATGCGGATCAAATTACGATCGCGGCGATGAATGCACCCAACAATACAGCGATTGTCGGTCAGCCAAAAGCGATTCAGGCAGTGGTTGCATCCTTGACAGCACAAGGGATTCATACAGAAAAGTTGAATGTCTCTCGTGGTTTCCATTCGCAGTTGATCAAGCCAATTTTAGAAGAATTTCGACAGGTATTAGCAACTGTGAATTATTCCTCTCCTAGGAGCAGTTTTGTTTCTACTGTGACTGGAGAAGTGATGACTACTGAGATTGCTTGCCCTGATTACTGGTGTGAACATGCTTGGCAACCAGTAAATTTTTTAGCGGGGATGAAAACTCTTGCTCAACAAGGATATGAGGTATTTATCGAAATTGGTAGCAAACCGACTTTGCTAGGAATGGCAAGTGATTGTCTGCCGTCAGATGTGGGTCTATTTTTACCTTCTCTACGTCCAGGTTTGCCTGATTGGCAAGTGTTACTAGAGACTTTGGTACGTTTATATATACGTGGTCTGTCTGTAGATTGGTCTGGTTTTGACGCCGACTATCCTCGTTATCGTCTGCCATTACCTACTTACCCTTTCCAGCGCCAACGTTATTGGGTGCAAAATTCTCAAAGTAAACAATTAGACAAGAAGAATAGTAAAAAGATTCTACAAGCAGATAACTATGATAATTTCATAGCTGACTCAAAGTCTACTTCTACAGCAGTTTTGAAACAATTTACAGTAATATCTTCTGCTTCGGTTCAGAATGGTTCTCCTGAAGCAAATCAAAAACCATTTACGCAACCAGAAAAATCAACAACTTTATTTACAAATATAGAACAAACTAAACCAAATCTGATTCGCAAAGAACTTTTGGCGGCAGATCAGCAAAAGCGTCAGCAGTTGCTCAGTTTTTATTTAGCAGAACAAGTAGCCAGGGTAATGGATTTGCCAATATCAATACTTGATAGAGAGCAGTCACTTCAAGATATAGGACTAGATTCCCTTATGGCATTGGTTCTAAAAAATTGGGTGGAAACTAACCTAGAAATAACTGTACAGACAGAAAGTTTTTTCCAAGAGTCTAGCTTAGTTGAACTTGCTATGAAGCTCCTGGAAAAGATGAACAATGTTTCTGCTCCAAGCTCTGAAGCTACTGAAAATTTAGTAGAACATAAAAGTAAACATAATTTATCGTTGGATTTACTTAGATGTATTCAGCCATCTGGCTCAAGATTACCTTTTGTATGTATACATCCAGGTGGTTTAGATGTTTCTTGCTACAATAATCTTGCACATCATTTAACTAATGACCAACCATTTTACGTATTACAACCACCAGAACTTGACAACTATCAAAGTCTTAACAATGAGTTTCTGTCTTCCATTCCCATATCAGAGGTAGCATCTAAGTGTATCAAGGTTTTGCAGAATCTTCAGCCACAAGGCCCTTACTTGTTGGGAGGCTGGTCATTAGGAGGCTGTATAGCGTTAGAGATAGCGCAGCAGTTATATAGGCAAGGACAGCAAGTAGCTCTGCTCGCCTTACTAGATGTTGCTAATATAATCAACTTACCTTTTAATGAAGACTACACTTTTGTGTACTTGTTTGCCAGTTATTTGGGAGCGCGTCACAATAAAGAACTTAGACTCAAATACGATGTTCTAAAAACGGTGAACTTCAATGAGCAATTAAATTACTTATTAAAAAAATCAATAGAACTAGAAATATTACCTAAAAATACTAGTTTCGCAGAAATTTATCATCTGTTACAGACCTATAAAATAGCTATGCAAACTTCGTTAAAACGCGTAGAGAATTACATTCCAGAAGTTTATCCAAATCGTATCAGTCTATTTGAAGCTAGGGAAATTCTGGATATTGCCACTACAATTACTAATAATCCATTTCTAATATGGAAAAATTGGAGTCAGCTATCTCAAAAGTCTCTAGAGTTCCATATTGTTCCTGGTAATCATTATACAATGTTGCTCGAACCGCATGTCCAAATTCTTGCAGAAGAGCTAAAACGTTGCCTTGATGTAGCAATTTTGGATGTTGCAGAATAGTACTAACCCAAGTTGCGGGTTATTACAGCAATTTTCAGGTAATTGAACCACAGACTAGGGTAGACTCAAGAGATAGCATGAAGCTATCCCACTAATCCCCAAATATGATAGCCTATTTCTGAATTGAGAAGGGTGTATCAAGCGATGGCAGGACGTTTCCAGGGGTTAAACGATTTGGAATGGAAATTGTTTGAAGATATATTTCCTCCAGAATCAGAAAAACGTGGCAAGGGAATGCCTCATGCACCGTACTGCTATCTGCTAAATAGTCTTTTATACATCTTGATTACTGGATGTCGATGGTGTGACATCCCAAAGGGAGATATATGGGCTTCAAAAAGTGCTTCACACAGATGGTTAAAGCAATGACGAGAGGATGGAATATTTGAATATATACAGGCGCGTGTTCTTGCGATCGCGGATGAGAAAGGCTTGATAAATTGGGACTTTGGGGCTGTTGATGGCTCTTTTTCCCCCTGGAAAGGCAGGAGGTGAAGACGTTGCTTATGGCGGTAAGGGAAAAGGAGTGTTAATTCATACACTTACAGAGGGCAATGGAATGCCTTTAGCTAACTGTACAACTCCAGCTAACGGAAATGAAACAGAGCAGGTATTACCACTGCTAGATAAAGTCAAACTTAAAACTTTAAAGCCTGGTAGACCGCGTAAGAGAGTGAAGGTCTTAGCGACTGATAAAGGTTACGATTCACTTGTATAAACGCGCTGCTTTACGCAAGCGAGGAATTAGACCTCAAATTCCCAAACAAGTTTGGAAAACGAAGAAAAACAGAGGTAGACCAATCAAAATTTCTGTTCCCAGGTTTCAGCAGGAACGTTGTTTTGCCTGGTATCAACGTAAATATCGTCGTTTAGTCGTCCGATGGGAACGTCAAACAGTATATTTTGATTCATTCATTGATCTTGCAACTATCCATATATGGATTCAAAGGATTTTATTAGTGGGATAGTTTCTAACAAGCAATGTGGATAAAGCCAAACTTTATATTCAAAACACAAACATCGTCAGAGCGGACGAAACCAGCTTTAATCAAGGAAATATTGATGTTTCATCTCGCCACATTTCGTCAAGAACTTTGAGATAACTCTAGCTAATGCGACTGCCAAGGTTAATCTTTATTTTATTCGGCTGATGGTTAAGATATTTGTAACCCCTTCTTAGATATCAAATGGGTTCTATAAGATCCACGATTCAAACCAAATCAATTCATTAAATTCACGTCATCGAGGTTCGCAACAAACTGCTGCTGCAAGTATTAAACCAAACTATACCGCAGGATGGTGATGGCAGCACTGCGCCAACAGGCACAAGGGAAGAACAATTTGGTAATTGCCTCAGACGTTATTTTACTGGCAAAATTCAAACCCAAAAAAGACCCTCCAGAATTTCGGATTAGTGAGTACACGTTTGATTTTAGTATCCCTTATACTGGCTACGATGAAGCTGAGTTCGCAGCGCGACTGCTTTTCTATTTAAGAAAAGCAGCGTATGGAGTTGTTCTGATGAATTATCTTCTTCAGAAGAAAGAGGAATTGGAGGTAGCCCCAGAGAATCCATGCTTTACTCTAACCAAAATCAACGGATTGCAGAAGATGAAGTGCGATTGTACTAGATGGTTGGGCGAAAACTGAAGGTGGTGTATCTGCCTCAATGAAGATTTTGAATTTGAGGTTTGGCAGGACGTTAGCACTTCCTATGGAAGTTACAAAACTTTTACAGGTGCTTTAAAGAAAGCGGAAATTACTCAAATTTAGGCTCTGAGCAATTAGCCAGTTAATTACCCAAGCTTTTAGAAGCAGGAAAATTTTCCTACTTCTATGTTAAGTTTACAAAATCAAACAATTTTTAGTGGATAAATTGGCTCCGCAAATTTGCGGAGCCAATTCAGGAATCAATATTGCTTATACACCAGCTATTGCCATTTTGAATCAAGTAAAAGTTCCAATTTACTACACTTGGTTTGCCACTTTTATTGCTTAATTCAATGGTAGTATAATGCCCTGATTGATTACAGAGTTAAAGTAATCTACTAAGCGTGATTGAGCGGTTTGGGTTGCAGACGGTTGGGTTGTTGGTTTTGGTATAGCCAGCAGTTACCATGACTACAGATGGCTGCCTCAATGCATAGCTCAAATTGCTTTGATACTTAATTATTTTGGTTTGTGCCGTGACATAATTGGGACTGGTTTTCGGCGCAGATTTCATGAGCGCGATCGCTTCTTGCCACTGAGCCTGGGCTAATTTCCGGTCATTTGAAGATAGACTCGTCTTAGAAATGATGGCTGCACTAATGCCTCGACTAAGAGCTTCTTCAAAAGGGTCAGGGAAAAGTGCTATCTGGGGTGCTAACAGTTTGAGTTCCAGGGACTCTTGGCTCTTGGCTGGGGATTTGGGGCGGCAGTTGACAGCCGGCTAAAAGTAGTAGTACAGCACTCGATTTTGGATTTCTAGTCATAAAGCATCCTTCTTTCTTATTTCTAGTTAGCCCAAAACCAGCCACATAAATTCAATTAACTAGCTCTGTGAAGACTCCGGATTCAAATACAACTTTTAAGAGTCATATTAATAGCGTATCTTACAAGTTACAAGGAATCCTTGACTCGCTCCAGTAACAAATCTTTCACTGGTGAGTATGGGTAGTTTGTACACACGGGTTGGATTAGAAAAATTAGCAGAGATAGTGAGATCGGCGCGAGGACATGATTCTGTGCGAGCTTTTGCTAAAAAAGCTGGTATCAGTCATCGAACAGTTACGCGGATAGAAGAGACGGATTTGCAAGAGCCGGAGATTACTACGCTGCAAAAAATCGCACCTTTGACTGGCTATTCAAAAGAAGAACTGATAGCGATCTTGGAAGCAAAACCACACGCACCAGAGATCCGGCAATATCGGGTTGCTGAGGATGTGATTCCGCTCATTAATCAGCTCCCAGACACCGAGGCGGCGAAAGTGGCGCAGCATATAATCGCTCGATTGGCTCGTCCAAAAGTTTCGCTCAACGGCGTTCAAAGAGAAGGCGTCAGTTTCCACATGGAGCTGATGAATCAAAAAGCAATGGCTGATGTATTGAGAGCGATCGCAGAACAGATTGAACAGTAAAAGCACTTAAGAGAATGGGTTAAACTCCGTCCCCCTAAGCGCTTGCTAAAGTCGGAAGTTTTTGGATGAGCTGACAGAATTTAAACGAGATGTTTTAGAATTTCTGCGCCAACCTTTAGAAGATGGCTACGTCACAATTTCCCGCACCAAACTATCGGTAATGTTTCCCGCGCAGTTTACTTTAGTTGCAAGTACGAATCCTTGTCCTTGTGGTTACTATGGCGATACTATTCAACAATGTACTTGTTCTCCCCGCCAACGCGAGCAATATTGGGCAAAACTTTCTGGGCCATTGATGGATCGAATTGATTTACAAGTTGCGGTGAATCGATTGAAACCAGAAGAAATTACCCAACAACCGACGGGAGAAACATCAATATCAGTCCGCGAACGAGTCCAACAAGCAAGCGATCGCGCCATTACCCGTTTCCAAGGAGAAGCAAATCTGCGTTGCAATGCCCATCTGCAAAGTAGTCATCTCCAGAAATGGTGCAAGTTAGACGATCCTAGCCGCAATTTATTAGAAGCAGCAATTAGAAAATTAGGCTTATCGGCAAGAGCAAGCGATCGCATTCTCAAAGTAGCACGAACTATTGCAGATTTAGCAGGAGAAGATGAGTTAAAAACCAATCATGTAGCGGAAGCGATTCAATATCGCACGATAGATAGGATGCAGTAGCAATCTTGTTATTATCGCTCAGATAGTTCCTGTTCCCAGCAGCTAGAACAACAAGGCTAATTTAAAAGTCAATATTTGGCTGGAAACTAGAGAATAGGGTTGTGCGATCGCATCTACTTTGGAACTTCCACAGTATCGTGTTGAACCTAATACTTGAAAGTGGGTTAAGTAGGAAAAGTAGGATCTTTTCTCTAAAACATTAAGTAAACTCTTATTTAAGTGTATTCTTGACGGGTTAGGCATAACTAGTATTGACAGAATTAATTTTGTCTTAACCTGTCAAAAATGATTCCAGTGTAATCTGTAGTCATCAGTAAGCTTTAACCATTAATCCTTTTAGTAAAGGATAGGTCGTTGCTGAATCAAAATCAGAAAATTTTATCTTGGAGTGTAGGATGAAAGCTTTGATCACACGAAAAATTGCCCTTGTCGTTACTGTAGTCACTGCAAGTCTTGGCTTGACTGCTAACAAAATTTCAGCTGACGTTGGGATCACTAAATTAGCTGATATCCTTCAAATTAATGTTACAGGCAAATGGTCTGCTTTAAGATTCATTGGCTTGACCTCAAACAATACTCTTGTAAATATAGATCCGAGTGGATTTGCCAAAGCAATAAAAGTTAAAGGAATTGACGGCAACTTACAAGGTATTGACTTCCGTCCAGCAAACGGTCTGCTTTATGGTGTCACAGATACTGACAACATATACACGATCAACTCTAGAACTGGTCAGGCTACCTTTGTGAGCAAACTATCTAGCAGCTTTAATGGAGGATTTCAGTCAGGGTTTGACTTTAATCCTGTACCAGACCGCTTACGGATAGTAGGTAGCAATGACCAAAATTTCCGTACTAATGTAGATACTGGTGCAGTCACTGTCGATAAACCCCTAGCTTATGCTACTGATGATGTCAACGCCACAGCTGACCCCAACATTACCGCTGTTGCTTACATAAATTCGGTTGCTGGAGCCACATCAACTCAACTTTTTGGCATTGATTACGATCTTGACGTGTTAGTACTGCAAAACCCACCTAATGATGGCACTCTCAGAACGATTGGCAAGCTTGGTGTTAACTTTGCACCGATAAGCGGGTTCGACATCTTTACAAATGCACAAGGCAAAAATACTGGCTATGCACTGTCTGGTTCAGGTCTTTACACTATTAACCTATCTACTGGCACTGCAACTAAAATTGCCGATGTACCTAAAGGTAACTTCATTGGTTTAGCCATTACATCTAAGTAGGCATCCCCAAGCTCAACTTGATCTATTTGTTAAAAGCGTAAACGCGTATGCTCTGCTCTTGATTGTTAAGATATTCAATCGAGAACAGAGCAGGCGCTTCAGAAACTCTCACGAACTCCTCATAAACACATCACGAATTATGCTTGAAAAGTTTGTGATGTGTGTCTTCCACGCTGAAAAAAGATTCGCTCTTTTCGATAGAGGAAATTTAGAAATTGCTCGTCGCCTAAACATTATTGACGCTAGCGAAGTAGCAATTACAATTGTCACTGTCGAGGAACAACTTCGTGAACGATTTCAAGTTATTCGACGAGCGGTTCCTAATGATTTGGTTTCGGCTTAGAGGCTATTTATAAAAAAAATCTAAAGAGAAACAGTTGGATTAAAGACAAACGGTAGAATACAGATAAACAGTATATTTACTGACCTAAATCCCTGAATAAGTTTGTGGGTTCATTGTGCAAGACTAGTCCAACTGAAAATAAAATACAGGAGTTAAAGTTGATGTCAGCGAATCTTACAACGCCAGCAGGTTTGGCAGCAGGCATAATGCTAGGTGGTATGACGATGTTATCGCCGGGTGTAGCCCTTTCACAATCTGCTAACCCAAGCAACATTACAGGTCAGTGGAGTGCAATACTAAACGAGGGTAATTCTAGTCTTAACATTACACAATCTGCAAACGGTACTATCTCCGGCACTGTCAATGGATTCCCCTTGCAGGGGTTCTATAATAGTTCCTCACGCCGTATAGTATTTTTAGTCACAGTTAATGGAGTTCCACTTCAGTTTTATTCAGGATGGCTCTCAACTAACGGTTTGGCGATCGGGGGACAATTAAGCATTTGGGAGTTCTCAAGAGGTAATCCAGCTACTCAAGGAGTTGATTACAACTTTAGCGCTACTAAGGTCTCTGACTTCCCAAACTAGGCAGAAGGGTTCAGTGAATTCGTAGCGTACCTGCTTTATTGAACTCGGAAGTTGAGCCTTTGAACTCGGAAGTTGAGTCTTTTTACTCGAAAGTTGAGCCTCTGAACTCGGAATAAGCTAAAAAACATCTAATTTGCATAATCGAATTAAATATAACTCTTGTGGGGTGGGCATCCTGCCCGCCCAGCTTATGCAATTTAAATGTGGAACAGCTTACCACCTTGACATTTTCAAACAACCTCTAAGACGCAGGAGAAATTAACTGACCAATACGCTTGAGAATTTGCAAAACGGCGTACAGTTCTCTCGCGGATGCAAATGGAGCAAAAACTCTTGACAAATCGTACTGTGGTGTATTTGTTTGCGTCACTTTGACAAATAAAATATCGTCTCCATTCGTCACCATCCCAAACACAGGTTTACTGGGATTGGGGTTAGCCATCATATAAGCTAGAGCTTGCGGTACAGCCGACCAAACTGAGAGTGTGGTTTTTTTCGACTCCAACACCATCACCCACAATTGATCTTGTAACACTAAAACATCAATCCGTCCGCGCAGTATCTCCTCGCCATCATTCAGTATGAGTTCCACAGATGATTCAGCCTTAATTCTGAAAGGAGGATCGTAAAATCCAGAGAGTGCAAGTATTGGTGACACCAACAACAATATGACTGTCCCTTCTAGTAAATCACCTCCGGCACGGTGATAGAGATACCTGCGGCGCACGACATCCACAGAAGCTTTTTCCGCTTCCGTAATTTCAGACAATCCTTCATACCACTCTGGGAAAAATTGCTCGTTTTCAACACGGACAAAACCGAATCGATTTTCTGCATCCTCTAGAGTGGTAATCGCTTCTGTAATTGCTGCGGTCTGTGTCATATCATGTCCGCCAAATTACCCATAATAAAATAACCCCACCCCCAACCCCCTCCCCGCCTGTGGGGAGGGGAGACAAAGCACAGGGCGGGGTGGGGTTCTTCGGGTTTAATAAGCAATCAAGCGGACATGATATCATTGCTTCTAGGTAAAAATTACTTTGCTATAAGATCAACATCAGCGCATCTTTATTATCGCCAATTAGCGCCGCAGCTACGCCCGCCGTAGACATCGCGTTGTCATGTGACTATAAAATTCTAAATTCCTCCCCAAGAACGTTTCACCAATACCCTTGGGAGGATGTCACAACTCAGTAAATCAGTATCCAATATATCAGGGACTAAGCAACATCCCCTAGAAGGAGACTGATTGGATGAATTTGCAAGAAATTTGGAAGTTATTACAAGAGACATTCAAAGAATGGAGTGACGATAAAGCCTCACGGTTAGCAGCGGCGTTAGCTTATTACACGATTTTTTCCATTGCACCATTGCTAATTATTGTAATTGCGATCGCAGGTGCAGTATTTGGAGAGGAAGCGGCAAGAGGTCAAATTGTCGGGCAAATTCAAGGTTTAGTCGGGGTAGATGGCGCAAAGTTTCTCGAAACAGCCATCAAAAATGCTAACCAACCAAAAACAGGAGCGATCGCTTCGATTATTAGTGTCCTAGTTCTGTTATTGGGTGCTACAGGCTTATTTACTGAGTTGCAAGATGCCATGAACACGATTTGGGAAGTTAAACCCAAACCTGGACGTGGCATAAATAACATAATTCGTCTCCGGTTTTTGTCCTTTGCAATGGTGATCGGAATTGGCTTTTTACTTTTAGTTTCTCTAGTAATTAGTACGATATTAGCAACATTAGTTACATACTTTAGCAACTTATTGCCAGGTTTCGATTTCATCTGGCAGATTGCTAATTTAATCATCTCTTTTGCAATCACAACAGTACTGTTCGGACTAATTTTTAAAGTTTTACCAGATGTCAAAATTGCATGGAGTGATGTTTTAGTTGGAGCGGCTCTCACTTCAGTTTTATTCTCTATTGGGAAATTTTTATTAGGACAATATTTGGGTAATGGCAGCTTTGGCTCGACTTATGGTGCTGCTGGTTCACTGGTGGTAGTTTTAGCTTGGGTTAACTATGCCGCACAGATTCTTTTCTTCGGTGCAGAATTTACTCAAGTTTATTCCCGAAGGCATGGAAGCGGCATAGTTCCAACTAAAAATGCTGTACATGTATCTGATAACACAAACTATAATGGCAAGGCTCCAAGAGAACAAGCATCAACTAATAAAAATAAAAAGCCATCTTCTCGCTTTATTAATCGCTTCTTTCAGTATTTTAGAAAGCCCAAACGCTTAAAGCAGAGAAGAAAAAATCAGCGATTTTAATCCTTGATTACTGGAGATTTATATTTGTAAATCTGATAGATATGGAAGTATTTAATATCCAGTCCAGCCAATTAGTTATTCTTGCCACAGTTGAGTGATTTTTTGGAGTTACTTGCTGAACTGGTTGGGTTACAAACTTCCCCAGTTCCAACGTTTCCTGAATCCACCACTGCTGCTATTGGTAAAAAATGGGCGGATGATTGAGCGCCATCTGCAACGAGAGTTAATTACAGATGATGAATTGATGAGCAAGTTACGTCAGCAAGGTGTAGAATTTTTAGCTGACGTGAAGTTCGCGTATATAGAGGCTGACGGCAGGATCAGTATTATCATGTCCGATTCAAAAACTAGTTCCGTCCCTGAGCAAAAAGTAGCGTTAAAAAGCGATCTACATTAATTAGACTGTAAAATATGACGGTTGTATTCTGTGCCGAACTGTGATTGAGCGTTATACTTTGCCCGAAATGGCTAATCTGTGGAGTGAAGCTTATAAACTAAAAACTTGGCTGCAAGTGGAAATTGCTGTTTGTGAGGCTCAAGCTGAACTTGGTTACATTCCATCTGAAGCAGTTGAGGAAATTAAGGCCAAGGCAGATTTTGATCCAAAGCGGGTGTTAGAAATTGAGGCTGTAGTCCGCCACGATGTCATTGCTTTCTTGACAAATGTCAATGAATATGTTGGTGATGCCGGACGCTACATTCACCTGGGTTTAACTAGTTCGGATGTTTTGGATACGGCTTTGGCACTACAATTAGTTGCCAGCCTGGATCTGTTATTGCAACGTTTGGAAGATTTGATTCAGGTAATTCGCCAAAAAGCACGGGAACATCGTCATACAGTGATGGCTGGCCGATCGCACGGTATTCATGCTGAACCGATTACTTTTGGTTTTAAACTAGCTGGTTGGTTAGCAGAAGTGTTGCGACACCAAGAACGCCTAAGAATACTCCGCAAAACGATCGCTGTGGGTAAAATTTCTGGTGCGGTGGGAACCTATGCCAATATTGAACCCCGTGTAGAAGCGATCGCTTGTCAAAAACTCGGACTCGAACCCGATACGGCCTCAACCCAAGTTATTTCCCGCGATCGCCACGCCGACTACGTGCAACAATTAGCTTTGGTAGCTGCAACCATCGATCGCTTTGCTGTAGAAATTCGCAATCTCCAAAAAACAGACGTTTTAGAAGTTGAAGAATTCTTCGCCAAAGGTCAAAAAGGCTCCTCAGCCATGCCACACAAGCGCAACCCCATCCGTTCGGAACGACTGACGGGGATGGCACGACTCGTTAGAAGTCATGCCGGTGCAGCTTTAGAAAACGTGGCTTTATGGCATGAGCGAGACATTTCTCACAGTTCTGTAGAACGGGTAATTTTGCCAGATGCTTGTACTTTGACGCATTTTATGTTGTCAGAAATAACCGATTTGGTCAAAAACCTGTTGGTTTATCCTGAGAACATGAAACGCAATCTCAACTGTTACGGCGGCGTTGTGTTCAGCCAAAAAGTGTTACTGGCTTTGATAGACAAGGGAAGCAGCCGAGAAGAGGCTTATGCGATCGTTCAAGAAAGCGCTCACGCTGCTTGGAATCAGCCAGAAGGCAACTTCCAAGACTTAATTAGCAAAGATCCGCGTGTCACCCAAAAGTTGTCTCCAGCAGAACTAGAGGTTTGTTTCGACCCCCAGCAACATCTGCGGCATTTAGAAGAAGTTTACCAACGATTAGGTATTTAGAATTAATTTGCTTGTAGTAAGCGTTTAAGCGCTTAGGGACTTCCAAATAAAAAAATATTCAATTATTGATTGTGGGGTGGGCAACATGAGCGCCCAGTTTGTATGGCGGGCAAGATGCCCACCCCACAAGATTGGATCATTTATTTCTTGGAGTTCCCTTACTACAAACCTGTTACCCAAAAATACGCAGATATGCTCAAAAAAGATATACAGCGGATTTCAAGTTAGTGAGGTACGCAAGCTAAGTCTCAAAGTCAGGTCTTAGCGCAGCCCATTCTAACCCTTCTCTAGGTTCGCACGGCGTGTCGTAGACAGACGCTCCGTGTAGTTTGCTTCCCCGGAGGGGTACGGTAGGCTCAGGGCATCGCTCCTGAATTCTGAATTCTGCTGTATAAAGATACCAACAAAATTTAATATTGCAATCTGTTTGATGCTCGAATTATTGCTAGCACTGGGTAGTATACATAACAAATACTTACTTATTTATTAATATTACGAGTGCTTTGATGATTGAAATCCTAGCCACACTTTCTGCCTCTGCGGCAGCAGGAATGAGAATAGGCATACCTTTGCTGATTATTGGATTATTGCAGGGTAGCAACTTGTGGTCACAAGTTCCAATTTTATCTCACATTTCCCCACCAATATTATTATGTTGCCTCACCAGTTGGTCATTAATTGAATTATTAGCTTCAAAAAAGCTCTGGGGGCAAAGATTGCTCCAAGTGGTTCAGTTATTCATGTCTCCCCTTGTAGGCGCAATTATGGGATTAGGAGTAGCGACAGCAACAGCAACCCCAAACTGGCTGATTGCCATAATTGGAGGTTTATTAGCTTTGGTACTCCAGCTCGTCCAAATTGGTTGGTTCTATCGATTACGTGGCTTACCACTGTGGGCAGTTTTTCTTCAAGATACTTTGTGCATTGCCCTAGTACTATTTGCCTTTGATGCTCCCTGGCAAGGAGGAGTAATTGCTTTAATACTGCTCTGGTTCGCAGTTCGTAGTGCAAAGCAGTGGTATAACTGGTATCGGCAGAAAAGTTATGAATGAAGATAGAAGTTAAAAGTGAAAAGTTAGCGAGAAAAATTTAAAACTCCTAACTCCTAACTCCTAACTCCCAACTTCCAACTCCTAACTCTTGTGATTTACTGCAAAAGCCCAATCATGTGCAAGAAGCCGTGACCAGTAATCAGCTCTACGATTAAGGCAATAAAACCCAGCATCGCAATCCGACCATTCCATACTTCAGCACTAGTTGTCAGACCCCATTCCCAACGCTCTTGAGGGTACATCTTTACCATTTTTTTCATTTGGGCAGCTTGCGAAAGCTTGAAACTGGGGTTTCTCAGCGCATCAATTACTAATTGGGCTAGTGCATTAATAAATACTGGATGGGTATTGGGAGCTGGTACGCGACGGAAGTTGTGAATTCCTGCTTCTTCGGCTACTTCCCGATACTCAATATCAATTTCTTGTAGTGTCTCGATATGCTCTGAGACAAAACTGATTGGCACGACAACCAAATCTTTCACGCCTTCTGCGCCTAGTTCTTTGAGGGCATCTTCAGTATAGGGTTGCAGCCATTCTACTGGGCCGACACGACTTTGGTAAGCTAAGGTGTGGGCATTGGGTCGATTAAGAGTCTGCATAATTAACGCAGTACATTCTTCAATTTCTACCTGGTAAGGGTCGCCTGCTTCTTCTACGTAGCTTTTCGGAACGCCGTGAGCGCTGAAGAATATATGAACATCATCCGGGTTGGGGAATTGCTCAAGTTCCTGGGCTATGAGTTGCGCCATTGCTTGAAGATAGCCTGGTTGTTTATACCAAGAAGGAATGACGGTGTAATCAATCGGTTGAAGTTTTGGATCTTCTTGCCAAAGCTTATCTAAAAGCCGGAAGCTGGAACCACTGGTACTGATAGAAAACTGGGGATATAATGGTAATATTACCAGGTGTTCTACCTTATCTTGGGTAATCTGTGCGATCGCCTCTTCTGTATAGGGATGCCAGTAACGCATTCCCACGTAAATATTAACTTCTTGCCCCAAAAAACCTAACTGTTCTTTTAAAGCTTCCCCTTGGGCTTCTGTAATCCGCCGCAATGGGGAACCACCACCGATTTGCTTATAATTTTCTTGAGATGTTCTGGTTCGCCGCGTGGCAATAAACCAGGCTAGGGGCTTTTGCAACCAGCGAAATGGTAGGCGAATAATTTCCGGATCGGAAAATAGATTGTACAAAAACGGCCCAACATCTTCTAGCTTATCAGGGCCACCGAGATTGAGTAATAAGACGCCTACACGACCCATAGCAGTTACTTTCCCCCAATCTTTTCAGGTTTTTTACTAATGTTAACAATATATCTTTATTAAATATAAAGCTTAATAGCAAGGAAATATGCAATGGCAACAATTTTAAGAGATTGGAGTTACCGTTATCAGTGGTTATATGATGGTATCTCTCGTTTAGCAGCCTTAAGTGTAGGTGGTGAGGCGCGTTTTAGGCAACTTGCTTTGCAAGGCTTAACAATTCACTCAGATTCTCAGGTTTTAGATTTATGTTGTGGTAGTGGTCAAACGACGGAGTTTTTAGTAAAAACTTCACAAAACGTAACAGGTTTGGATGCTTCACCTAAGTCTTTACAACGGGCGCGGCTAAATGTACCGGAAGCTTCATACATAGAAGCTTTTGCCGAGGAGATGCCATTTGCAGACAATCTGTTTGATGTGGTGCATATCAGCGTTGCATTACACGAGATGCAGCCTCAGCAATTACGAAAAATTATTAATGAAGTTTATCGGGTACTGAAACCAGGAGGAGTGTTTACGTTGGTGGATTTTCATGCTCCGACAAATCCGATATTTTGGCCTGGGATATCAGTGTTTTTGTTGTTGTTTGAGACGGAAACAGCTTGGGAATTGTTGAAAACTGATTTAGCTGAGTTGTTAGCTAAGACTGGCTTTGAAGTGAGTAAGTCTACTTTATATGCAGGTGGAAGTTTGCAAGTGATACAGGCGCATAAATGAACAATACTACTTTATTAATGGCAGCTAAGAGACTCTGCTATTAATAAAGTATAGGTTGTTTTCATATAGTACTTAAGCAGGTAGGCGGAGAAAAAATGACGCAGGAACTAATAGACCTCAAAAAGAGTATTTTGGAAGGACGTTATGCAGATGCCTTAGCAATTGTAGATGAATTAGAAGGCATGAGTAAACAAGCTATTCTGCGGAATATCCAAGCTTATTTAAGGATTCTGCTGATTCATTTGATTAAGAACCAAGTAGAACAACGATTAACTGGTTCATGGGCAAATTCTATTCGTAATTCAATCAGAGAAATTAGAAGTCTTAATATCAAAGATAATAAAAAATCTTACTATATTAATTTAGGTGAGTGGGAGATTTTGATAGAAGAGGAAGTGATTGAAGATGCGATCGCTGATGCGAGTGATGAAGTAATGAATGGAGTATATAATCAATTTCAACTGTCTGAAATAGTAGATAGAAAACAAATTATTCAGACTGCGTTGAAGTTTTTAACGCTAACTTATTCCCATTCAGCTAAGGAGTTACCCGCAGTTTTGGCTGAAAATTTAACTCAGTTATCCGGTGGAGAAGATTGGAAAGCGGGTAGGCGGTAAAAAAAAATATTTTAATTCTTAATAGTAATTTTGATGAATTACAATTTTGTCATCATTATGATTCTTTTCCACCCATTACTAGATTTAAATCTCTAATAGAGATTTTGAGAAATTGTAATAAGCCAGATAACCAGGATTTTAAGACACTCTGGCGGCGGCGTTTCAATCCCTAATAGGGATTTTGATTAATTGCAATATATAGATGAGTCGGGTAAGAAGCGTTTAGACTATGTTTCAATCCCTAATAGGGATTTTGATTAATTGCAATATGCCTATGATGCTGGTGCTGGGGCAGTTGGTACTAAGTTTCAATCCCTAATAGGGATTTTGATTAATTGCAATAAGAAATTTGTGCGGTGTTACCAGTCCCAGAAATGAGTTTCAATCCCTAATAGGGATTTTGATTAATTGCAATTTCCTTGGCACTGCTGGCGATAACGGCAACATTATGTTTCAATCCCTAATAGGGATTTTGATTAATTGCAATCGTTGGTGCTTTTTCTGCTGGAACTCGATTTAATGGTTTCAATCCCTAATAGGGATTTTGATTAATTGCAATAATTGCAAGTGCCTGCCTAGTCTTTACTGGAAAGTTTCAATCCCTAATAGGGATTTTGATTAATTGCAATTGAATTCATCAGAAGGTTCAATTTCACCCGTTAAGTTTCAATCCCTAATAGGGATTTTGATTAATTGCAATCTTGTTCTTCATTACGTTGTTTTGTACCAAGATTAAGTTTCAATCCCTAATAGGGATTTTGATTAATTGCAATTCGCAAAAGATATGAGAGATCAGCTTTCACTCTCCGTTTCAATCCCTAATAGGGATTTTGATTAATTGCAATAGCGGGAGCCTGAAAGCCAAGCTATATTTAGTTTTCAAGGTGCGGTTGCGCGATTCTAGAGCAATCATAGCATTAGAGAATTTCTTTGGGAAGAGTGTCGGGAAAGGTTGAAGACTGAAACTCAATTATTGTAAGCATTTCAGGGATTGCGCGGATGAATTTGGACAGTTAGTAGGGTGAAATGCTTGCTGGGGTTGAGATAGAAGTACTTTTTTTCGGGTGTGAAATTTGTACACCTACCCCTCCGCGCATTTGACCATACAGTAACCTAAATATAAGGGAACTTAGTAATTCAACGTAGAGATGATGAAAGAAATAACGCGCCGCAAATTTATTGCAACAGCTACAGTGGCGACAGGTTTCGCCCTCGCAGTACAACCCATTTCTGCCGGAGTCATCACTACTGATGCCAAGGGGTTAGTAGCTGGTGCAGTAAAAATTCCCGTCAAAGATGGCGAAATTCCTGCCTATAGAGCAGCACCAGCTAGTGGTGATAATTTCCCCATCGTTCTGGTAATCCAAGAAATTTTTGGTGTACACGAGCATATCCAGGATATCACTCGTCGCTTTGCTCGGTTAGGATATTTAGCGATCGCACCCGAATTATTTGTGCGTCAAGGCGATGTCTCGAAGTTAAGCAATATAGACGAAATTCGTCCAATTGTCGCCAAAGTACCAGATGCCCAGGTGTTATCCGATCTTGATTCCACAGTTGAGTGGGCAAAGAAGTCAGCTAAGGGTAATGGTGAGAAGTTGGGAATTACAGGCTTCTGTTGGGGCGGTCGTATTACTTGGTTATATGCTGCACATAATCCCCAAGTGAAGGCTGGTGTAGCTTGGTATGGGCGACTTGTGGGCGATGCTACCGAACTTCAGCCCCAGTATCCCGTTGATGTTGCATCAAAACTGACAGCCCCCATTCTCGGACTTTATGGTGGGAAGGATACAGGTATTCCTCTTGATACAGTAGAGCAGATGCGCGATCGCTTAAAGTCCAGCAGTAGCAAATCTGAAATTATCGTCTATCCCAACGCACCCCACGCATTTTTTGCCGATTATCGCCCCTCCTACCGCGAGAAAGAAGCTCAAGATGGTTGGAAACGCCTTTTGGCATGGTTTAAGCAAAATGGTGTTTAAAAAATTAGCTACTCATAAACTGTGACGCTGAAAAAAGTCCCAAATTGTTTCACTGGCGTTCAGCCCCAGCTTGGCATTGAATTTGTTTAGGTTCTCGCAGCAACAAAATTTTAACTAATAGAGGCTAACAACTATAGTTGTTAGCCTCTATTTAGATATTAAACTCTGACATTTACATAACGAGCAGGAACTCTAACTTTAACCCACCTGTTACCGCGTCGTACTGTTTCCCAATGTGCAGGAATTAACTTTCGTTGATATCGGACGACAACAGGTTTACGCACAATAGCAGCTCTATGAACATTGGGTCTAACAATGATTTCTGCTGCTGATGCTTGTGACGGCAAGGAGGAAATTGCAAATGGGAGAGCAAGTAATGTACCTAATAAAATACGTTTCATGTTCAAATCTCAATCAATTAATTTACTTGAGTTTTATACAGCATTTATCAATAATTTGTGAACAGGTATTCTTACTTGTGAACTTTACAGGAAGTTTTGTTTGTTGCACGAGTTAATTGATTTGCTGTATTGCTCTGAGTTTAAAATACTAAATCAGAAAACACAGTGGAATAAAGTCATAACTTCAGTATGACTTTATTCACATTTGGAACATTTGGACAAAAAAAGGGAGTTGAGAACTCCTCTTTCGTTAGTATTATTTATTACTTAATTATTTAATTTTACTGGATTTTATATACGATCATAGCAATCAATACGGCAAGACCTAGCGCTCTGCGAAAATAATTAACGCCTTGAAATAGCTCCATCCACGCCCAAGTAAACAAGGAGCCATTTGCCAGAAAGTCTAACACTGTATTAATTTTACCACTTGTAAAAACTAAGGTTAGCAAACTAGCTACTACCCAAAGAATCAGTGGTGGGTTTGGCATTTGACCCAAAACAATTTTGCCATTGCTGTCACGGAAGGTTTTATCAACTAATGTATTTTCCATTGTTTGAGATTGCTACTTAGGGAATAGTTATTAACTTGCAAAAATTACGGAGTTATTTATTGATTATAAGCTGAGGTTTGATTGCAAGTTATTTAATAATATTAAAACATTAAACTAATTCTCTTTTCACCCATCTAATTGCTGAGATTAAAGCAGTAAAGGATATTTATATATAACTATAGCAGTCCTAAATCATTTGTGAAAGTTATATATCAATACGGTTCAGTTAAGCATTGTTTTCCTCTCTCTGTTCCCTCTGTGCCTCTGCGGTTCGTTAAAAAAATTGACTTTGATAAAGAGTTTTAGCCTTAACTGAACCGTATTGAGTTATATATCTCTTTCTTCCCTTTGCGCTCTTCTCTAACGAGACGCTACGCGAAAGCGTACTTTGCGGTTCGTTTTCTTATTTATAATTTTTCACGAATCAAATAGGATTGCTATATATTGAAAGACATACTTACACAAAATTCGCCAATACGTATTTCTTTCTTAACTTTCTTCTCTACGTCCTTAAAATAGAAAAGCCTCCCAGAATGGGAGGCTGAAAAGTTAGCGGAGACAACTTGTTAAACTACAGCGATCGCTCCTCCTAATGCAGAGAAAATGGCGGAGACGAATGCTGTGGCAAACAGCCACCACGCTGCTGTAGCTGCGGCTTTGCGGGTTTCTTCTGCTTGCCGCTGTGCTTGATGTTTTACCTGTTCTAGACGGCGTTGGGCTTCGTGCTGTATGCGTTCTGCACGTTGTAATACTGTGTTGCGCGCCCGTTCAATTTGGTCGATGATTCGGTTGGCATCTGCTTCGGAGATGTCCTCACGAGAACTCATGATTGCCACTAGGGTATCACGGTCAAAGGAGGACAGGCGATCGCGCAGGGCATCAAATCCCGCTTGGGGATCGTCAAAAACTGTGCGAATATCGCGCTTAATACTATCATAGTTAAGTTCTGGGCGATCTAGGGAGTTGAGATAGTTGCGAATGCGGGCAAAAACCCCGTCAATTGCATCTTGAATGCCCCGTTGAATGCTTCGTACTTGTTCGACAAATTGATCCCTTACGGACACCATATTATCGGCAATCCGTGCTGCTTCTTCATCAGAAATATCTTCCCGAATTTTCAGCAGGGCGATGATGGTATCACGGTCAAACTGGGAAAGGCGATCGCCAAAACTTTCTACGCCGACTCGCGGATCGTGCAACAATAATTGCAAGTCGCGTTTGATACCTTCAGGGTTGAGTTCTTCTTTACCAGTTTGGCGCAGATACTCTTCCAGATAAGCTTTGAATGTTTCGGCTCTTTGTTGTGTACGGCTAGCTAGGCGACGAGGCGCACGCACAAAGTTCCGAATCGAAGTTTGGGTGGAATCAATGATTTCATTGACTTGTTCTTCGCTCAAGTCTTGGCGTTGACTGAGCAATTTCACTAGTGTATCCCGGTCTACCTGTGACAAGCGACGGCGCAGTGCGACGGCTCCCTCTTTGGGATTTTCAAACAATCTGGTCAAGTCTCGCTGAATGCCTTCTGGATTGAGTTCTTGTTTGCCAGTATTGCGGAGATAATCTGCGATCGTCGTCGTCACAGAGTCGTATTGCTCTTTCGCTTTATCGACTACAGCTTGGGGTGTGTGGCGAATACTATACCACGACTCTTCAGTAGCATTGATGATTTGATTAACTTGATCTTCACTCAAATCTTCCCGTTGACTCAACAATTGCACTAAGGTATCGCGGTCAAAGCGAGACAAGCGTGCCCGAATTGAGCTAATTCCAGCTTGCGGATCTTCTAGTAGCTTTTTGAAGTCGGCGCGGATGCCATCAGGATTCAGTTCTGATTTGCCGGTGTTACGCAGATATGATTCTACATTTAACCACAGGGTTTCTGCTTGATATTGTGCCTGTTCTGCTAATCCTTTGGATTCTACCAAGACGCGATCGCGTTGTTTTTCCAACTCATCGAGAATGCTGTCTACTTCATATAACTGGACATCATTACGTTGTAACAATATCTCCCGAATTTCTTGGCGGTCAAGGTGCGCTAGTCGCAATGTCAGAGTTTCATAATCTGCCTCTGAGTCTGCCAACAGTGGTTTAAAATTCTGCTCAATGCCTTCAGGTGTCAAATCTGCCTTGGGAGTAACGAGCAGATAACTTTCTACTGCGCGTTGCAAGTCTTGGACGATATCTCTTTCTTCAACAGCTCTGACTGTTATTAGCACTTCTTGGCGGACAGTTTCTAGCTGATTGGCAATGCGCTGAATTTGACCTTGGGTAAGCAATCCCCGTTGTTGCAAAATTTTAGCGAAATCATTGCGGGATAGTCGTTCTAGTTCCCTGCGGACGATTCCAGGGTCGGCTGCTGGGTCGTAGATGACATCACGAAATTCCTGGGCAATTCTTTCTGGACTCAGTTGCCAAGCATAAGTATTGTACAGGTAGTTTTCCACATCAGACCGAATTGGGCTGTAGGGTTGTGATGGTGTTGGCAAGCCTAACTTATCTGCTTGTTCGGTGACTTTATCTTTAGCGCTGGTGAGGCTACCCAAGATTTTTTCCACATCCAAATCAGACAAATCTGTGCGTCCCAACACAATGCCAGTTAAGGCAGATAGTCCTTGCTGGAGTGTACTTTGAATTGGCCCGGTAGCTGCCTTTTGGTCAGATTCTTTGGAACCACCGTTTTCTGCTAATAACCGCTCCAACTTGGCGTTGAGTTCGTCTGTTTTGCTTTGTCCTGGTGGAAGTGATTTTAGGTAATCCATCAACTCACCCAAACGGTCTTCGGTGGGTGGGTGCTGACTTACCACTTGCTGCCAAACTTTATACAAAGTATCAGCAATGCGACTAACGTCTTTTTTGGAAAGATCGGTGCGGCTACTGACTAACTCGATAAACTTTTGGCGGTCGATGTTGCGGATATCTGGAGTCCCTGCGATCGCTTTTAATTGCGGATCGTTGAGTAAATTTTCAAAATCACTCCGAATCTTCGATACATCGAGTTCGGGAGGACGGATCTTTTCTAAGTAATCTTCAATGTTTTCCCGGATACTTACGGGATCGATGGCGCTTCCGAGTTCTCGACGGACAGCGGCGGCGGCGGCTTCAGCTGTGGCTACCACTTGGCTATTCACAGCTTTCGCACCTAGTGCGGCGGTAGCAGTCCCCATAATCGCCTGAAACCCAGATGTTGCCGTATTGACAACTGAGCCAATTAAGGAGCCGACTGTGGTGGAACTTACCCAAACTAGAAGCAAAAAGTAAGCCCCCCAAATCACTAAACCAAGAATCGCTCCCAATCCCCGATCTGAGATGACAAGGCTCAATTTTACTGCTAGATAAGAAGCGATTAATAAGGCGACAGTCACAGTGATTAATGTCCAAATCCCGACTGCTGTGCCGATTTTGCGAATACTGCCGCCCAAACTTCCAACTTCCCCATTATCTGAATCCGAATCAGATGAGTGCCCCAGGTAGGAAATACCGGCTGCAAGGGAGAGATTAGTTAGAACTAATTGGAAAGCAAAGGCAAGAATCACACCTGAGATTAAAGCCACAAAAAAGCGTGGCCCAGAAATGAGAACTGATGCTTGTTCTGGTGTGACGTTTGAGGGTTCTGCTGAAACCTGTGCTAACCACAATAGTGGTTTATAGAGTCCCACCATGATTTCTGTACTTTGGAACATTGGATTTCCTTCTACTAAGTTTAAAGTTGGGGGAATTAAGAATTTCTTGAGAAGCAACTCTTAGTATTTATTATGTTTGTACCTATGGCAATACCTAACTCTTTAGATCAGAATCGTAGAATTTAGCTGTTTAAAGCATCTCTCCAAGGGCTGAAAGCTCTATCCAGCGGAAGATATAACTTTTACTATCTATTGATGAAAAAAATCATTTAATTGGCACGCAAGATTAATTATATACCGCTCATTTTTAATTATTAATTGCTTGTTTAATGATGTAACTTTATTTGAACTATATTTGTAAAATGAAATCCTAAATAAGATTTTTCCAGATGCCACACCAATTTATTTCTTAGCATGACAAGTGGTAATAGCAAAGAAAATTGACATTCTCACCGACCTAAAGGCGCAATGCTTTAAAGCATTGCGTGAAGCACGGGGCTTCAAACCCAAATATGTGGTTAAGGCAGGAGACAGTGTTTCGACTACGCTCAACAACCAGACAGGTGTTCACTGAGCGTAGTCGTACTCCTTTGGGAAAGCAAGCTACGCGCAGCGTCTCCGGTAAAAGAAGTGAGGCAGAAGGGAACCCACGTTTAAAAACACGGGGTTAATCTTGGACGCCTTGTGTCTCATGGCACTTTCTGCGACGCTCAATGACTTGCTCTAAGCATTGGCGAAGCCTCTCTTAGGGAAGGCTTTACGCTGTGCTATCAACACAAATTATACTTAGAACAAAAAGCGAACCAATATGTACAAAGCCGAAGCTACTAGTTGTAATAGCATCACCGGAATACCGTAGTGTAGAAAAGTTTTAAACGAGATGCGTCGTCCATGCTGCTCAGAAATTCCGGCGGCTACGATGTTAGATGATGCACCCACAAGTGTGCCATTACCTCCCAAAGTTGCACCAAACATCATTGCATAAAACAGTGGTAATACTTCTGGTGGAAACTGTCCTTGAAAATCTTGTGCAAGAACTTCGGCGGGTGCTAATCCGACAGTAACAATGTATTGTTTTAGTAATGGCACCATCCCCACCACTAAAGGAATATTTGGCACTACGCTGGACAATAGACCCACAAAAAATAATAAAACTAGGGAACCTAGCATAATATTTTTTCCTAAAACTGCTGCCAATATTCCTGATAAGCCATTAATTACACCTGTTTTTTCTAGCCCCCCAATTAGCACAAAAATGCTCATAAAAAATATTAATGTACTCCAGTCTACATCTCGTAAAATGTTGTTAACTGAATCTATATTGCTATGGTGAGATAAAAGCAAAGCTAAAGCTGCTCCTAATAAAGCTGCGGCAGCAGGCGAGATCGGAACTGGTAAAGATTCTCCAATCACAAAAAATATCATCACGAAAAATACAATAACTGCACCAAGGCTTAAAGCTCGTGGATGATTTATTTGTGGGTGTGGCAGTTCTTCAAGATTATCTAACTGTGTATTCCAAATTTTACGGAATAAAAATGGTAGTGTTATAATCACTACAAGAACGGCAATTACTCCTCCTAAACTTAATTCCAACAAATAATCTGTAAAGCTGATATTCACAGCATCACCAACAATAAATGTTGCGGGATCTCCAACTAAAGTTAGCAATCCAGCACTATTAGCAACAAATACCATTAAAATCAACAATGGTACGAAATTTATCCCAACTTCCTGCGCCATTGGTGGAATTAAAGGTGCTAGCAACATAACTGTTGTGGCATTTGGTAAGACTGCACAGATGGGTGTCACAATAGCCACAATACCAAGTAGTAGACGTTTGCCTTTTCCCCTAGCTATGAGTACTATTTGAGTAGCTAAATAATCAAATATCTTAGTAGGTTCAAAAGCCCGTACTAACACCATAACTCCAAAAAATAAACCGAGTGTTCCATGACTGTTGCCAATGTAACCAACAGCTTCTTGTAAAGTCATGACGTTGCTAAAAACTAATAACAATGCTCCTAGTAATGCCGCAATAGTCAGATGTACCCATTCCGTCATTACTAAGACGATGACACCAATAAATGTGACTATGCTAAGGATTGCTTGCCAGTTTTCCACACCTAAGCTCCCGAAGTTGAATTGTTTACTTGCTAGCGAAAAAAGTCACCTAGTTGTAGGTGACTTATCTATGATTTGATAAAAATTACTGAAATTTTAAACAGCGATTATTCATCAATACAACTGGGAATACCTAAAACGGCACAGGGAAAATTAGAACCTAGAGCTTCAATCATTGGATGATTGACAGAGTTGCAACCTAAAAATAGAATATCGGCATTTTCTAATTCAACAACTTTGTTAAGTTCTGTAGAAATGGAGCCAAACCGTAAATGAGATTTGAAACAACCCTGCCATTCTTCAGCCAAACTTCGGGCTTGCCAGAGAATTATATCTGCTTGTTGTAGGGGAGTTATTAACGCCTGTAATTTTGGTTGAGTTAATACCTGTGTGACAGACTTTGATACTTCACTAACTTCACATTCTAATGGAGATTGTTGTTGGGGAAAGCTTAAGATATTTGGATACTGATTGCTTTGATTATCTTCTACTACATAAACGGCTTGAACTGTAACTTCTGTATTGGTGGCCAAACGCGTTTGATGGGCAATCCAAAAGGCAATATCTAATGCCGTATGACTGTTGGGAGATGCGTCATAAGCAACAATTAAGTTAACTCCTTTTGAGCTTTGAGGCTTTTTAGAAAAAGGTTTTTTTGGTTCTGGCAAGAGTACCATTTGTTCAATTAAGTCATCTCGACCTGTGGCACTTTGCAGACGTGCTAACATTGGCTTGATTTGCACAGCTTTACTTCTCCCAATGAAATGAATTAGCAATGAGAAGCAGGGGGACAAATTTTGGATTTTGGACTTCGGCTACGCTCAGTCGAACGATTTTGGATTGAGTGACGATAACCAAAATTTAAAATCTTAAATCAGTCAAGGAAACCCCAATAATAACTGTATTACAGCCAAAGTCTTGGGGGTTCCTTCCATTGCCTACGGAGTTAGCTGACGGGCTAAGACTGGAAGGTGTCTCTCTCTTAGGAGTGCTGTTAGCGTAAGTGGGGCGTTTAGCCCGTGCTGAGTTAAAACTTTTTACTCTTAAATTGCCACTCTCTTCAAGATTAGCCCCAAACATTGGTTCCTCCGTTCCAAATCCAGCTTTCATGAATTTGAATTAGGCTACCCACTAAAAAAATGATAATCTAATTTACTCGTCTTGGGCAAAATATCGATCGAGGAAATTTAAGGCATGGTTTCGGAGTTCAAAATACTCTTTTGAGTTTCGCATGGCGGCGCGATCGCGTGGATGCTCAAAAGGAACTTTTAAAATCTCCCCAATACTAGCAGACGGGCCATTGGTCATCAAAACTATGCGATCGGACATATAAATTGCTTCGTCTACATCGTGGGTAATCATCATCACTGCTTGACGATTATTTTCCCAAATATCCAATACCTGCCGCTGCAATTTACCACGAGTTAGTGCATCTAGCGCCCCAAAAGGTTCATCCATTAGCAACATTTTGGGACGAATTGCTAAGGCTCTGGCAATACCTACTCTTTGTTTCATACCTCCAGAAATTTCATCGGGATATTTGTCAGCCGCCGCCGTCAAGTTTACCATTGCCAAGTGTTGATTTACAATGCTGATTTTTTCAGAGCGATTAGCATTTTTTAACACTTCATCTACGGCTAAACGGATATTTTCTCGCACTGTTAACCAAGGTAACAGTGAATAGTTCTGAAATACCATCATCCTTTCGGCTCCCGGCTGACGAATTTCTTTCCCATCTAGCCTGACTGAGCCGGAAGTTGCTTTTTCTAAACCAGCTACTATCTTTAGTAGAGTTGATTTACCACAACCTGAGTGACCGATTACAGAAATATATTCATCTTCACCAATCGTTAGATTAACTCCATCTAAAACGACAAAGTTATCTTTATCTGGTGTCGGATAAGACTTGACTAAATTTTCAATTTCTAAAAATCCAGGGCGGGGCAGAACTTTGTTCTGAGTATTAATCGGTAATGAGGTATATTCCATCATCAAAGGCTCCGCAAATAATTTAGTCAATCAATATTTGAACTTGGGATTTAAGACATGAAAAAACGACTGGGAGCGTTAGCCCTAATGGCAAAACTATTCAGATAACGCACCGGATCGCTGGGGTCGAAGCCTTTCTTATCTATAAATACTTCTGGTGGCTCGACCTTGTAATCATCCTTGGGACACTGAATGCCCATTTCAGATGCTATCTCCCGATATAAATCTGTTCTCCAGCCAAGTTCTGCTAGTTTCTCGGCATTTTTGGGGAATTCCTTAATTTGTCCCCATCGTGCTGCTTGTGTCATCAACCAGATACTTCTCGATCTCCATAAGAATGTGGAGTGTTCTCCTGGCTGTTTGGGAAGGTTGTCAGGGATATCGAAGAAAATCGTGGTGTCAGCGGCTTTAATGGTGCGGTCTTTGCCATCAAAGCCGCCATAGTTGTAGTTGCCGAGAATTCCCGGACTTGTAAATTTCGCGATTGGCGCATCTTTCTTTTTGGGTCTAGCACCTGTAAAGGAACGTTCTGTAAGTAGTTCGGCAACTTCTTGGCGGTTTTCTACTTTGCTGCAATATTGGCAAGCCTCAATCATCGCCTTGACTAAGGAACGATAGGTTTTGGGATATTTGTCAATAAAAGATTCCATCACCCCCAATAAACGGTCTGGGTGTCCCAACCAGACTTCTTTACCTTGTGCGAAGGTAAAGCCGATGTTTTCGTTACCTGTAATTGCTCGTGTATTCCAGGGTTCTGCAACCATGTAAGCTTGCATTGCACCAATCCGCACGTTTGTTACCATTTGGGGGGGCGGAACGATGATGACGCGAAACTCTTTAAGGGGATCAACACCTGCGGCGGCGGATAAGTAACGGATAAAGTATTCGTAAATGGCGGAACTTAATACTACTGCCCAAACTTTGCCTTCTGAGGGCTGCTTGTCAAAGTAGCCTCGGAAATCGCGCCCAAAGGCTTCTAGCGCGCCATCACCATATTGTTCTTGATACTCGTACCAAGGACGCAGCCCAAAATCCCACATGGCTTTGTTCATCGTCATGGCGTTACCGTGGCGATGAATGGTCATAGCTGCACACAAGGGGGCATGGCGTGCGCCTTCGGCACCAATTCTGGCGTTGGTGACGGCACCGGATACTACGGGCGAAGCATCCAGACGACCAAATATCAAACCGTCACGGGAAGTAGCCCAACTGGCTTCGCGGTTAAGTGTGACGTTCAAACCATATTTGCGGAAGAAGCCTTTTTTCCAGGCGATCGCAAATGGCGCACAATCATTAACGGGAACGTATCCAATAGTGAGATCAGATTTTTCTAGGTCTTGGGATTTAACTACTGGTTGTACAGCTAAGGCTTCTTCTGTTAGTCCTTTGGCGGATCTATCTCCTGAAATCGCACAGGAAGATAACGCTATTCCGGTTGTGGTTGCTCCGATTCCTTTGATAAAGTCTCGTCGAGTCCAGTTACTATCACCCATTCTTGTAGCTCCATTGGTGATTAATTACTCACGCTTCAGGTGCAGAGTATTGTTAGATTTTGCTGTTTTGAACGCAGGCAAATTTTGTTAGTTAGAAGTTGTAGGGCGATGGGTGACTAATTCTTGAATTTTACCCACGGCGTAATCTAAAATTAACCCAGTTAAGCCAATTATGAAAACGGCTAAAAATACTGAACTTAGGTTTAAACGACTCCATTCATCCCAGACAAAAAAGCCGATCCCAACACCGCCTGTGAGCATTTCTACGGCGACGATGACCAACCAAGCTATGCCTAAACTAATTCGCAAACCTGTAAAAATATACGGTAAGCTTGCAGGCAAAATTATTTTTGTAATCCTTCGCCAATGAGGCATTTCCAAAACTCGTGCCACATCTAAATAATCTTTGGGAACGCTAGAAACTCCTAAGGCGGTATTAATAATTGTCGGCCATAAGGAAGTAATAAATATCACAAAAATGGCGGAAGGTTCTGCTAAGTTGAAAATTGCTAAGGCGATGGGTAGCCAAGCTAGAGGCGATACAGGTTTAAAAATTTGAATGATCGGATTAAACGCTAGCATTGCCGGTCTGGACATGCCAATTAGAAACCCCAGAGGAATCGCTACTACCGCACCTAACAAAAAGCCTATTAATACCCGGCGCAGACTTGCGATCAACAGCCAACCAATTCCTAAGTTACCCGGACCTCGCTCGTAAAAGGGATTTCTTATGTAGTCTAGATTAGCGATTAGCGCTTCTGGTGGGGTGGGCATCAATTCATGATTGGCAAGTGCAATAATCCACCACAACACTATTATTCCCAAGAAGCCCAATACAGGTAGAAAGAAGACATCTCTAAGGATGACAGGTTTTGCCTTTTTCCAAGCCGCTTGTCCAGCGATCGCCGCGATCGCTGCTAAGTTTAGTTGAAATATCATTTACGACCTCAACAGGTTTAAGTGCAGGTACAAAAATTTGAGCAGTACCAGCCTTGGACACTGAATGAGATCGGAACATTATAAAAATGCCGTCTCTTCAGTCTCCTCTCAATGCCTACGAAGTTAGCTGACGGGCTAGGGCTGAGAGATGCCCTTCTAAAGAAAGTTATAAGTTATGAGTTATGAGTTACTAAATTTTATTTAATTCCTAACTCCTCACTCTCAACTCCTCACTTTCTATTAGATACGCCCCACAATTTGGTTCCTCCGCTCCAACATCACGCACTGTGATCTGTTGGATTAAGCTGACTTACTCTAAGTAAATACTAAGTTATTATGCGCATTATAACATTGATATACATAACCTAACATAGATACTTCCGTAAAAGTATCTGTCTTCTGATAGTTGTTGTTTATTTTGTTACTTAAATCAACTGCCTATCCTAACTTTTCGCTAATCCAGAAAATTGATAATTTTGGTTATCTTATGAATCAAATCCTTGCACAGTAAGCTAAATAATTTTGGCAATCAAGTCACAAGGCTGTTAACTGCTAGATTTAGATTGATGACATTAAGATATATATTATACTTTTTAAGCTTTATGTACGTATACTCATTTCACCAGCAAGAGGATTTGTAAAATCTACTTCTTTTGGTAGGTGAAAGATATTACTAATTTTGGTAAAACACGACTCTAGTCGTTAAACTATTTGCATATGGAAGTTTACTCATCTATCTCCTAGCTGAATTTAACATAATGGATTTTAGTCAACTCCTGGCTGAAAAAACGGACACCATCCTTGATAAATGGATTTTAGCAGTTCGCAAGGATAGACGGATTGAAAGTGCTGATGACCTATCTTATACAGCGGTAAAGGATCATATTCCTGATGTTTTGAAAGCTATGGTGACAGTGCTTTCAAAATCTCAAGAGAATGATATTCAATCAATGGTTACTGCCAGTTTTCAGCATGGAGCGATTCGAGCCGAACAAGGTTTTGATCCAGCAGAAATTGCTAGAGAATATCATCTGCTGCGAACAGTAATATTTGATGCTCTACAAGCAGATTTATTAAAAGGAATCCCCTCAGAGATAATTCGTTCCATGCGTTTGATTGACGCTATTATAGACGAAGCGATCGCTCGATGTTTCAAGAGTTATGTTGAGGAACGCTTGCGTGAATTACAGAAGTTGCAAGCATCACTAACGCTCCATAATGAAGAACTCACGCGGCTAATTAGCACTAATCAAGATTATCTTTCCCAACTAGCCCACGAATTGAAACATCCTCTAACTTCCATTATTGGTTATTCGGATCTATTTTTACGCCAACAACGACGAAAGACTGAGATCAAAGACAGCGTTACCAATCTAGAACATATTGAACGCGTACTACGCAATGGTAGACAGTTACTTCATCTAATTAATGATGTACTAGAACTTTCGCGCTATGACGCCGGGCAGATAAAACTCCAATTAGCACCTACCGATGTGCGTCAATTAATCGGTAATGTGTGTGAAATGTTGGAACCTTTAGCTGCGGGAAAAAATTTACAAATAGTAGTCGATTGCGATCGCATCCCGGAAAAATTAATCACAGATTCTTTTCAGTTGCAACAAATTGTTACAAATCTTATTAGTAATGCGATTCGTTATACAGAGTCGGGGACTATTATTATTATGTGTCAGGTGTTAGAGAAGCAAAGATGGGCAATCGCAGTTTCTGACACTGGAGTAGGCATTGCACCTGAAAACCAAGCCCAGATATTTGAACCCTACTTTCGCGTGAGTTCTAGCGATCGTCCCTATCTTCCTGATAGTACAGGATTGGGATTAGCGATCGTCTCGCGTTTAGTAAAACTATTGCAAGGTCAAATTAATCTAGCCTCACAGGTAGGCGTTGGTTCTACTTTCACCGCCATTTTTCCTTTACTGGAGTTTTAAAAGTATTGGGCGACTGGAAGTCACGGCTACACTAGCATTGTCTACCTCCGTGGACTAATACAAAATCAAAGGTTTAAACCCACGCAGGTGGGTTTAGTCTGTATAGCCGCGATTTCAATCGCCGGGGCTTTTCTACCATCGCCATTTCTATCTTTCGATTTCATCTATTTCTTTGGGAACCCCAGCAGTTAACACCTCATGTCCCCCAGGTGTAACTAACACATCATCCTCAATCCGAATGCCAATGCCAACCCATCGCGGATCGGTCTGTGGCTGGTCTTCTGCTAGTTTGGTATCTGGCACAATATATAGTCCCGGTTCCACTGTCAAAATTTGACCTGGTTGTAAAATCTGTGGTTTGTCTTCACCATGCTGATAAACACCGACATCATGGACATCTAAACCTAACCAATGACTGGTGCGGTGCATATAATACGGTTTGTATTTTTCTTCTTCAATTAACTTGTCGATTTCACCTTTGAGAATGCCAAGTTCGACTAAACCTTCTGTGAGAACGCGCACTGCTGTATCATGAACTAATTTGAAGGGATTACCTGGTTGGACTTGAGCGATCGCTTGTTTTTGCGCCTCCAAAACAATTTCATACAGTGTCTTTTGTTCTGGCGTAAATTTACCACCCACGGGAAATGTCCGGGTAATGTCAGAGTTGTAATAACCGTAAGCACAACCGGCATCAATTAGCAGTAATTCTCCATCCTGCATTTGACGATTATTCTCAATGTAGTGTAGTACGCAAGCATTGACACCAGAAGCCACAATCGAAGGATAAGCTGGCCCCATTCCACCCCGCACTCGAAAGATGCGTTCCATCTCCGCCTGGATTTCGTACTCATAACGTCCCGGCGCGGCAATTTCTTGGGCATAGTTGTGTGCTTCGGTGGCGATCGCAGCTGCTTGACGCATCAATTCCAACTCTGCTTCGCTTTTGATCAATCTCATGCTGTTGAGGACAGGGCCAGTATCTTCAATAGCGATCGGGCCTGTACCGCGTTTCGGATAAGTCCGCAGTAAACTTTGGTAATGTTTCAGGATTTGATCGTTAAAAGTGCGATCGCGTCCTAAGTGATAGTAAATCCGGCTAGCTTTTTCTAAATACTGCGGTAACTTTTCATCTAACTCGCTAATGGGGTAAGCTTCATCAGCACCATAAATTTCCTTCGCTGCATCTACCCCACAAAGATAACCAGTCCATACTTCCTTTTCCCGATCCTTCGGTTGGACAAACAACACAAACCGATGTTCTGCGTGATGCGGTGCTAACACTGCTACTGCTTGTGGCTCATTAAAACCAGTCAAGTAAAAAAAATCACTATCTTGGCGATAAACATACTCGACATCGTTGTGCATCACTGCCATTGGCGCACTGCGAAAAATGGCTGTTCCATCACCAATTTTTGCCATTAATTGCTCGCGACGCTGCCGATATTCTGCTTGCATAGTTGATGTATTTATGAAAGTATTGTGTTATTTTACACTTTTGACAACCAGAGTATGCACAGATTATGCCTCTGAATAGTTGCTAATCTAAGTTATTCTAACCAATATTTGTTTCGATTCAAGTCATAAATCATTGGATAATAATCAATTATCTCGAAAGACTTAGATCCCCGACTTCTTAAAGAAGTCGGGGATCTTGTTGTTATTGAATAATTTAGGATATTTATGAAATGAAATAAATTTTAAACGTTTATCTTATATAAATTTTGGTATTTCATAAATCTAACAACACACAGTATAAAAACTATGTCCACTCAACCCCTAATAAAAAAAGCGATCGCTTACGTAACTAACAAAGATGAATTAATGGTTTTTACACATACTGATTTTCCTGAAGCTGGCGTGCAAGTACCGGCTGGTACAGTTGAAGAAAGTGAGGAGCCATCTGAAGCTGTACTGCGGGAAATTTATGAAGAATCTGGTGTTAAGGGAGTTCGCATTATTGAGTTATTGGGTATTTATCAATACAACATGACTCCCTATCGTAATTAAATTCAAGAACGTTATGTTTATCATCTCGAATTAATTCAGCCTACACCATCTACTTGGCGGCATTGGGAAATACATTCAAGTACGAGCAAAAACCCTATAGCCTTCGATTTTTATTGGGTTAAATTAGATAGCTCAAATTTAGGACTAGCCGGTGGTCAAGGTTATTTTTTATCTAAGCTTGTTCACAAAATAAAAAAGAGTCACGATTCAGCTATTCCTTAAAAAAGTGCAAAGAAAATAAAGGTAAGATTATACAAAATATATTAAGAATAATGTAGCAATCGCTTCTATCTTAATTAAGTCTGTCTAATTGAACATAAAAATTTTCTGGTTCGTAGGTAGATTTTTGATACAACCTTCAAATGTCAAAGAAAATAGACAAAGTAATCATTTTTTATCTATAAATAATCATATATAGATTACAAAACATATTTTGTAATAGCTTATATAGAACTTGAAATTTATAGAATAATAGTTTAAAACAAACAAATATTTATCTTCAAAGAGTGACATTAATAAATAAAAAATAGTTATAAAGAAATGTTGAAAACCAGGTAAATGTTATTTCGTTACAGAAAGAGATTGCCAAAAAAAGTTAAAAAAATATGGCAGCCAATAATAAAAATTCACCATGCCTGACAATTCAAATTCCTCACCATTAGGTTTGAATACATCTCGATTGTTATCAGATTCTTTTGCAAAATCAGAAATCTTGACAACTTCTCTTAAGAGTTTAAATTATGATTTGGGGTTTGGAAATAAGAGTTCTTCACTAGCACTAGAAAGTCAAGCGGTGACTGCGCCCATTAAAACGTCAGCAAATCCCAATCCTAATCCTTACTTAACTAGTGCGGCGATTACTCCTGACTTTAACGGTGATGGTAAAACAGACAAAGTTTGGGTCAATGCTTCAACTGGTGAGATTATCATTCGGTTGATGGATGGCACAACAGTTGTCGAACAGGGTTCTTTGGGTCAATTTGACCTATCGGCCTATGATTACAAAATTGCTGACTTCAATGCTGATGGCAAAACCGACTTCTTGTTACGCAATAAGACAACCGGTGAAAATAGCGTTGTCCTGATGGATGGCACCAGAGTTGGTAGTGCGGCTGTTCTAAGTAGCGTTGATCCAGCCTGGAGTCCTCAGATTGGAGATTTCAACGGCGATCGCAAAACCGATATCTTCTGGCATAATGCCACAACTGGCGAGAACGCTATTTGGGAGATGGATGGCACCACCGTTCTGAATGCAACTGTTCTAGACCCTACAGACACAGCACTAACTCCTACCATTGTTGATTTCGACGGCAATGGCAAGAGTGATATCTTCTGGCGCAATGCCACAACAGGCGATAACACCGCTTGGTTTATGGATGGTACCCAAAAGACTGAATTTGCTCTGCAATCCCAAGATGCCGCCTGGACTTCTAGCCTTGGTGATTTCAACGGCGACTTTAAGACAGACATTCTGTGGAGAAACGCCCAAACAGGTGAGAACAAGGTTTGGACAATGAATGGTATCTTAGTCACAGAAGGTGCTTTGGCTACACTTGACTCATCCTGGACTTCCAAAATTGGTGACTTCAACGGTGATGGCAAGACTGATATCTTCTGGCACAATGGAACCACAGGTGCGAACACCGCTTGGTTGATGGATGGCACAACAGTTGCGACTGAAGCTTTTTTACCAGCCAATAACGCGGCCTTGACACCATCCCTTGGCGATTTCAACGGCGATGGCAAGACTGATATCTACTGGCGCGATCAGACAGCAGGTACAGACAACATTTGGACTATAAATGAAACGACAGCAGTTGAGACTCCCATTAGCGACGCAGATAAGCTTGGGCCAGAGTGGTATACGTTCTAAAATCAGAATTCAGAATTCAGAATCCTGAATTCAGGAGATGGAGGCAGGATTCATTATTTTCCCCTGCTTCCTCTGCTTCTTTCCCAATCCCCTTTATTCAAAACTTGTAACTTAAAACCTGAATTTCTCCCTTTTCCGGCAATTTACCAGGGCTAATGGAAATACTATCTCCATTGCTACGCCGCACTGGCATCCCTTGCATCAGGGTCAGAAAATTATCCAATGGCGAAAGATCGCACTTAGCAGCATCAGCAGCTTGTGTGCGGTAATGAGTCGGAATCACCAACTTGGGATTTAATACTTGAACAGCCTGCTTTGCTTCCTCAGCATTGTAGGCTTTTGCACTGCCTCCCACTGGAATAAATGCCACATCGGGACGCCCCATCAGGATTTTTTGCTCAATAGAAATGGGTGCAGCGGCTCCGCCTAAGTGTAGGATATTAATTCCGCCTTGCTTCCAACTCCAAGCAGTATTTGAGCCAAACTGCTTACCACCTTTGCGATCGTGGTCTATGGCAATTCCTTGGAACTTAATGCCTTTAAACTCATAAACACCTGGTTCGTAGATGAGTTTTGCATTTCCCGGTAGTACGTCCACAGCACCTTCATCTAGCAGTTGACTGCTAATGAGTACCAAATCTGCTGCAACTTTTGGTGGACGATACCCAGCAGTACAGCCGACCGACCGAAATGGATTGACGAGAATTTTCGCACCGCCACCAGTAAAAAGAAAGCAAGTATGACCCAACCACTGAACTGATAAACCGCTAGATTGTGCGTCAGCTTGAGATTCAGAACCCAAGGTAGTAACCAAAGCTGTGGCCAACCCCGCCCCAGCATAGCCCATCAACTGTCGTCGTTTCATTAATTATGCTCTTGACTGTAACTGTTCCAGAAAATTTCGCAATAACTGTTTTCCTGAAGATGTCAGGACACTCTCTGGGTGAAACTGGACGCCCTGAATGTGAGGATAGTTCCGGTGTCGCACTCCCATAATGGTGTTATCTTCAACCCAAGCGGTGATTTCTAACACATCTGGGCAAGTCTCACGTTCGATTACCAAACTATGATACCTGGTGGCAATTAGAGGATTTTCTAATCCCCGGAAAACTCCCACTCCAGTGTGAGACACCTGAGAGGTTTTGCCATGCATCAACTCTGGAGCAGAAATTATTTTACCACCGAACACTTGACCAATGCTTTGATGTCCCAAACAGACACCCAAGATTGGCAACTCTTGACCTAGCTGTTTAATCAACTCTAGGGAAATGCCAGCATCTTCCGGGCGACCAGGCCCAGGAGAAATAACCACAGCTTCCGGCTTTAATGCTCGAATCTCATCTATGGATATCTTGTCGTTACGAAAAACTTTAATATCATCTGCCACTGAGAATTCTGCTGCCAATTCTCCCAGATATTGCACTAAATTATAGGTAAAACTGTCGTAATTGTCGATAACTATAATCAAAGTTCATCACTCCTGGTTTTTACCACTCATCAGTTGTAAAAAGCATAGACAAGTATCTCATGCTGTTTGTTAGGTGTAAAAATAACGCTGACGTGGACGCGTAAATATAAAGCGGCTACTCTGCGACCACTTTTTAAAGATTACCAAGTAATCCTTTAGCCAGGATGCTTGGCGCGTACGCTTAGCCCGTCGTAGACATCGCACGACTTAAATTTTGAATATATTCTACAAAGGGAATTCGGACAAAGTGTGATTCTCTTAATGACTCACTTAGCGATACTTGCGATAAATGCTCGCCGACGCAAATTACCTCTACAAAGCCGATATAATTAACGTTAACAGAGGAGGAAGCAATAGCGTACCTGCTACTAACATCGCTACGAAAGCAGAGACAAGCACTGCACCAGCTGCACAATCTTTAGCAATTTTTGCCAAATCATGGTATGTCTGCTTAACGCTTAAGTCCACAACAGACTCGATCGCTGTATTTAGTAACTCTAATGCCAAAACTAAACCACTAGTTATACCAATTACCGCGATTTCTACCGCTTGCAGATGCAAAAAAACGCTTAAAGCGATCGCCATTGCACAAACACTTACATGGATGCGAAAATTACGTTGAGTTTGAAAACTATAGCTGATTCCAGCCCAGGCATATTTAAAACTAACAAATAAATTAGAGGCTACTTTCCAGGAGAATTCCCGTTCGTTAGACACCAGTGTTTGTAACGAGGTAGGCGTTGGTGATGGAGAAATTTTTTGGGACATAGACTTAAAAACACAAGAACAGAGTTGCTACAGTGGGAATATTCGCCGATCTTAATGGCAGAATTAACTTTGAGGCAATCTTTAGGCAATTTTCCACAGAAGTATTATAAAAGTATTACCCAAAATTGACATTAAGGCATACATAAGCTACTGCTATTCCATGTCAATAGCAATACCGATTGTATTCAGCAATATCACTTGCTGTTTTAACATTCGCTCCAAACTTTTTTCATCAGGATGATCCCAGCCCAACAGATGCAATAAACCGTGAGCAGCTAACCACGCTAGCTCGGTTGGCAAGCTATGTTCCTGTTGTTGAGCTTGGCGTTGTGCTGTATCTACAGACACAATAATGTCACCTAAATATAATGGGACAGAGGCAAGCATTTCTTTGCTTTGAGGAAAATCAACCTCTAAAGCTGCAAAGGCTAAAACATCTGTCGGCTTATTTTGCTGACGATATTGAGCATTCAGTTCTTGAATTTGCGAATCATCTGTCAAACGCAGTCCGATTTCATAACTTGGCGCTGGTGGAATCTGAGGCTGAAGTATTTCCAACCAGTGATTAAACCAGTTTTCCCAAGTTTCAGGGGTAATTCGGTTCTCAGTCTCGTCAATTTTTACAGATGTTGTCGGGGACAACTCATAAAAATACTCCTCTACATATAGTTCAACTCTCAGGGGCACACAGTCTCCTTGTCTGAGGTTTACAATTTGTCGTTAATGAGTGAGGTAAGCAAGACCAACAAGTAGAGCTAAAAGCCCTACAGCAGTCAATCCAAAATGCTTTAGGGAAGTTCCACCCTTCCGCACCATGTTTCGCATGGCGAGTTTGACGTAGCTAGGTTGAGGTTCTGTTGAAGGTGAGTTGCTCATAGTTATTTGTCTACCGACTCTTTTATAACTGTAACAGTTGGTCTGGGATAGAATTGCGATCGCCAATATATTGCTAAGGCGTTTCTCAGTGAAACGCCTTAGTAATCGCGGTCTTATGCAACTAGTACCTCTATGCCAGAGTGTTTTCTACTAGTTTATTTTCTTGGCGCAGATAAGCTTGGATGAATGTATCAAGTTCGCCATTCATCACATCACCAATCGCCGTTGTTTCCGTGTTTGTACGTAAATCTTTCACCATTTGATAAGGGTGAAACACATAGTTACGGATTTGGTTTCCCCAGGAGGCTTCCACCATATCGCCACGAATTTCGGCAATTTCTTGGGCACGTTGCTCTTTAGCTATGACCAACAGTTTTGCTTTGAGGCGATTTAGAGCTTTTTCTTTATTTTGCAGCTGCGATCGCTCTTCTGTACAGCGCACAGCAAGACCCGTGGGAAGGTGAACAATCCGCACCGCAGTTTCTACTTTGTTGACATTCTGCCCGCCTTTACCACCTGAGCGAGTTGTGGTGATTTCCAAATCCTTGTCTGGAATATCCAATTGCACAGAGTTATCAATCTGCGGCATTACTTCCACCCCTGCAAAACTGGTTTGGCGCTTACCGTTGGCATTAAAAGGTGAAATCCGCACTAAGCGATGTGTACCCATTTCTGAACGCAAGTAACCATAAGCATAGCGACCAGTAATTTCTAGGGTTGCCGATTTAATTCCGGCTTCATCACCCTCCGACTCTTCAGCTAAAGTTACCTTATAGCCGTGAGCTTCGCCCCAACGGGTATACATCCGCATCAGCATAAATGCCCAGTCTTGAGCATCTGTGCCACCAGCACCAGCACTAATCGTCAGTACAGCACCCTCTGCATCATAGGGACCAGAAAGTAACTGTTGTAACTCCCACTGGTCAAGGTCACGATTCAGCTTAGTGATAGTAGATTCTGCTTCTTGGAGTAGTGCCTCATCAGTTTCTAACTCCAACAACTCAACAACTGCCTTAGTATCTTCTAAATTGGCGTGCCAGCGATCGTATTGCTGAAGATGGGCTTTGAGATCGTTGAGTTCTTGTAGCGTTTGTTGGGCTTGGGTTTGCTCATTCCAAAATTCTGGTTGAGCAGATATTTTTTCGAGGTCTTGAATTTTGGCTGTCAGTGCAGGTACGTCAAAGATAGTCCTGGGTTTTACCCAGGCGGCCAGACAACGTTTCGATTTCGCGTTTGAGTTCTAGGACATCCATAATGCTTGCTTAATGAGAGATAGAGCGCTTTGGATTAAAAAATTGCTCTTTATTCTACTGATATTTCTTGATTTTAGCTGTAGTTGGGCAGGTTTTTTCAGCACTACTTGTATAAGTTACAAAATTTACTTGAAATTATCAAGCGCTTCTTTATTCGCTGAAGTAGTTTGATTTAACTGTTGCAGATAGGCTTTGATGAATAAATCAATCTTACCGTCTAATACCTCTGTCGCAGCAAGTGTTTCTACATTGGTACGTAAATCTTTCACCTTGGTGTAAGGATGCAAGATGTATTCCCGGATGAGTTTGTTGGATAGGGATTTTATCTGTCGGGGTTGAATTTCGTCAAGCTGGACACCTTGGGCTAGTGCGTAGGCGTAGCCAGCCGTAGGCATCGCAAACAATTTACTCTTGAGAATAGATAAGGCTTTCTCTTTGTGATGAAAAAAACCGTGGTTGCTAAAAATTTAACCACGGTTTTTACTTTATAAAACTTTATCTTTTGTTAGTGTCTACAGACACTTAATCGCGGCCATTAATCGCAATTAGTAACCGCAAGATAAAGACGAACAAGTTGATGTAAGTAAGGTACATTGACAAAGCAGCAGGCAGATATTGATCATCGCTGTAAGTGCGGGGCAAGATGTAGAAATCGACAACAGAAACCCCAACAAATAGGAATACTCCTAAACCGGAGATGGCGATTTCTAACCAATTTGGCGTGTAAACACCAAACATAGCAAATCCGAATTGGGCAAGGCACACAACAAGCAAGGCAATTACACCAAGATTGATGGTTTTCGTCAAAGCCATCCCATCTTGTTCAGAAAGATTTGAACCTATTTGACGGGCAGCAATAAAGGTGACACCACAACCAAGGGCAGCCAACCCAATGCCTTGAATGCCAACACCTTGGGATCTCAAGGCGACAAATACCAAGCCACTGAGAGTATATCCAGATAAGAGGCTGTAGGTTGCCAACAGGGGTAGTGCAAGACCCTTATTACCTTTTTGGGCAATATTTTGGGCAACAAAGAACAAAATTAACTCCAAAATCACTGCACCAATGAAGGTGGGAAAGAATATTTCGGGGTTAGTACGGATAACTCCCAAACCACCGTAGGTTCCTAATGCCGTTAGCACCAATCCACCACCGACGTAGGGGAGGGCGTTGGCAATCACGTTTGGGCCAACGAGGGCGTGAGATTTAGCCTCACGGATAGCTTCACGAAAATTACTGGTATTGCTCATATTGAAAAACTGTTTTTTAGGAAAACGTTCTGCTTATTCCTATTCTTACCAATCTTTGCGGTTAACGGACAAGGATTTAATATCGTTGCCAAATCTGAAGGGCGGCTTTGTTGTTGAAAATTAGAGTCGTCATTTTTTGAGGATTTTACAGCCTCTTTAGTACTGATAGCATACTCTTTACCCTTGATTGCAACCTATTTTGCGATTAATTCAGTACCGATTCATGTTGCTCTCAGTATGACAGATGGCTATTAGGTCAGTTATGCATTGTTCAGCATAAATAGCTAGTTTTCGTTGCAAAAGCTAAAGATTATGTGCCATTCAAGAGTTATGTAAAAAACAAAAATAACCTGCAACAGAGGGGTTCGCAAAATCATGCGTACAAATACTGAATTGTGGAGTTAGACCCCTAACAAGTTCAGTGAAACGACGATGGCTTATTCTTCCCTGACTCAGCAAAATAATAACAGCTTAGAAGAAAATATACGCAACTCCATTTTCTCAGCAATAGGAGTTACAACAAGGGAATGTATATGGCAACAAGTGAGTCCTCTTTACGAACTGATGGTATAGAATTATTGCACTTGTACCACCAGAATCCTTCTATTAAACTTCGTAATAAACTTGTACAGTTACATACTGGCTTAGTACGGAAGATGGCTCATAAATTCAGCCATCAATGTAATGAACCTTATGAAGATTTAGAACAAATTGGGTATTTTGGTTTGATTAGGGCTATTGAGCGTTTCGACCCTAGCCAAGGATATGCTTTTAGTTCCTTTGCAGTGCCATATATTCGCGGTGAGATGCTGCACTTTTTGCGCGATCGCAGTACTCTATTAAAAATTCCCCGTCGTTGGCAAGAATTATACAATGAAGGGCAAAAGATTCGCAAGGACTTGGCAATGTCTTTAGGTCGTCAGCCCAAGGATGCTGAAATTGCCAGCCAACTCCGGGTATCTGTGCAAGAATGGCAAGAAACCAAATTAGCGGCTCAAAACCGGATGCCTTTGAGTTTAGATGCAACCGCAGTTAACTATGTTGATTGCCAAATAACCTTGGGTGAAGCACTTCCTTGTCCTCGTTCTCATGTGCTTCTGCAACAAGAAGAAGAACGCCAACAACTCCAAGGTGCAATCAATATGTTGGAAGAAAAACCCCGCATGGCAGTTGAAATGGTATTCTTGAAGGAACTTTCTCGCAAGGATGCTGCTAAAAACATTGGTACTAGTCCAATGACTGTAACTCGCTATCTGCAAAAGGGAATTCAAGATTTGATTTGTTATTTGCAACCGCAGGTAATGCCCACTGGGTCTTGATGTCATTAGTCAATGGTCAGTGGTTGGTAGAAAAGCAACTGACAAATAACTAATAAACTAATTATCGAGATTTTAAATCAGCGATCGCACCTTTGGTCATAGCAGCAATAGCTTGATCTGTCGCTTTTGGCAAATGATAATATTTACCGCCTGCTGTTTGCGATAATTCCTTGGCAAAGCCTGTAGACACAAATTTACTTTCCGTATCAATTACTAATAGTTGCATCCCTAAAGCACGAATTCTAGCAGCAATTTCTAATAATTCTCCTTTGATATCTGGCTTTTCTCCTGGTTCTAGCTGTTCACCTAAAGAACGCGCTAAAGGAATATTACCCCGCCCATCGGTGATTGCGACAAGGACAACTTGCCCAATATCTCCACTCATCTGAGCATTTAAGCCGACGCGCACAGCTTGAGTTAAACCATGTGCTAAAGGCGAACCCCCACCACAGGGCAACCTTTCCAAACGGTTACGCGCCAAAGCAATAGAACGTGTTGGAGGTAATAATACCTCTGCCTGTTCTCCCCGGAAGGGAATTAATGCTATTTGGTCGCGGTTTTGATAAGCTTCAGTCAACAGTTGCATCACTGCACCTTTAGCCGATTGCATTCGATTCAAGGCCATTGAGCCAGAAGCATCTACCACAAATACTACCAACGCGCCGGCTTTGCGTACCAGGCGTTTCGAGCGAATATCAGGCTGTTCGACAATAACTTTTCTATCTGGTTGTCTTTCTCTTCGTGCTTTTTGATATGGAGCCGCAGCTCTCAAGGTAGCATCTACTGCAATGCGTCGCGCTTTCCCTTTGGGTAACATTGGCTTAATATAGCGTCCCCTGTCATCGGAAAAGATGATACTGCGACTACCAGATTTACCTTGCCGCTTCGCTGTTTGAGTAAAGTAAAGCACGCTGTCATCAAGAATTACCCCTTCTGGATCAAAGATAAACTCTTCCGGGATATCGGGGGGTTCTTGTTCTTGATTTTCTTCTTGTTCTTCTTGTTCTTCTTGTTCCTCTTCTGATTCGTCCTGGGGTTCTTCTTGATTCTGTTGCGGCGGCGGTGGAGGGGGTGGCGGTGCTTGATCTGGTGGTGGTGTCTGCACAACTGTGGCGCGTGGTACAATTACCAATTCCACTGCACGGCGCAAATCTTCGGCATTAACTGTTGTTCGTCCCTCTAAAGCTGCGGCGGCTTTGGCAACCCGCGTGGCGAATAACTCGGCGCGATGTCCTTGAACTCCGCCACGAATGGCTTCATCCACTAAGTAGGCAATTTGTTCGTGGGTGATGATTACTTCTTTCAACCATTCCCGCGCCAAGATGATTTGGGTTTTGAGGGAGTCTAAATCTTCGTTGTACTGTTGGAGAAAGTCTTGGGGAGATTTAGAATAAGCGATCGCAACTTCTACTGCTTCTACTCTTTGATCTAAGCCGAGTACACCGTCAGCAGAGAGTGCGATCGCAATTCTATCTAGCAAATGCTCCCGTAATCCGCCTTCTTCTGGATTGTAGGTGGCAATGAATAGGGATTTACACGGATGCTGAAAACTAATCCCTTCCCGTTCGATCTGGTTGCGTCCCTCAGATAATACTGTTAAAAGCTGATTTGATATTTGGTCATCTAATAAATTAATTTCATCTACGTACAGTACACCCCGGTTAGCTGTAGCGAGTAAACCGGGCTGAAAAATCGTATCACCTTGTTTTACAGACTTTTCCACATCCACTGAACCTAGGAGTCGGTCTTCTGTGATACCTAGAGGAATTTGCAAAAAAGGCGCAGGGATGATTTCGACGGGAACATCTTGAATATTTTTATCTGCGTACTCCGCCAATAATTGATCGTCCCATTCTTCTGGATGGTTGGGGTCACAATTGCTGATTGAACCTTTGACAACTTCAATGGGCGGTAGTAGAGCGTGGATAGCACGAGCCATTACAGATTTTGCCGTACCGCGACGACCTGCGATCGCCACTCCTCCCAAACCAGGATCAACTGCGGCTAACAGCAAGGCTAATTTAATTGCTTCTTGACCGACTACGGCTGTCAAGGGAAAAGCAGTGATGGTGGGATTGATAGTAGGCGCAGGCATTGTTTGCTTTTATAGCGAGTCTCGGCCTTTAGCATACCAATTTCTGACACATTTAGAATAGGGATTATGGCAATGAGAGAAAGGTAAGGTTATGAGTATTGCTCAGACTAAACGCTTCACACTAGATGAATACCACAGGCTTGGAGAATTGGGCTTTTTCCATGAAGATGACCATATTGAATTAATTAATGGGGAAATTATTGAAATGGCATCCAAAGGTACAGCCCATGAAACTTGTTTAAGAAATTTGTGGAAGCAACTCCCAAAAATTGTAGGAGATAGGGCAACTTTGCAATCTCAAGCCCCGATTACCTTACCACCTAAGAGCGAACCTGAACCGGATTTTGCGATTGTTCAAAACCGAGATGATAATTATCTCTCCTCTCACCCTAAACCGACTGATGTGTTATTGGTGATGGAAGTTTCAGATTCTTCTTTAGCTTATGACCAAGATGTGAAAATCCCTCTCTATGCTCAAGCAGGTATTACTGATTATTGGATATTCAATTTATTCGATAATTATTTGGAAGCTTACAGTAAACCATATCAGGATAATCAAGGTAGATATGGTTATTCAAATAAGCGAATTTTCCTGTCAGATGAGATAATAACTTTTCCCTGCTTCCCTGATTTATCTCTTGATTTAGCTAAGGTTTTTCCGCCAAAACGGAATTTTTAAACTTTGTTATAGGATTCAGTCATAAGACAAAGGAGTAAGTTTTATGGCTTATAGTGATTTTAAACTTATTGAAGTTATTGATTCTTTTGGGTTAGTTATCCACGAATCATCTGGACTATTCGCAAATGTGCAGGAGCAAGACTGTAGCGATTTATTATCTACTCTTCTTAGGGAAAATGTTGATTTAGCAGTAGCGATAAGTTCAGAAAAAGCTCGAATTGAAATGATAATCAGTCCAATTTTATTAGAAATTAGACGCAAATTTAATTATGAAATAAGCTTTTTTTCGGGAGTTGATTTTACTGTTGATAGTCAACGAGGATTAAACGGTTTTTGTGATTTTATTTTAAGTCTTTCTTCGGAGCAGTTGCTTGTGCGTAGTCCGGTAATTATGTTAGTAGAAAGTAAAAATGAAAATTTGAGGTTTGCTTTAGCCCAATGTATTGCCGAAATGGTAGCTGCTCAGTTATTTAACGAAAGAGGTGGAAATCAAATAAAAGCTGTATATGGTGCTGTTACTATCGGCACTATCTGGCAATTTCTCAAGCTTGAAGGTAATATAGTTTCGATTGACTTGAGTGAATATTATATTAAGGATATTAAGAAAATTTTAGGTATTTTGTATGGTGCGATCGCACAAAGTAAACCATAATTTATTATTAGATCGAATATTATTTACACGGCTGTTTCATTCTTCTGAAAACTCCAAAACCTGAATAATACAGGTACACGAAGTAAGTCCGCCTTTGCGGAACAAATACAAAAAATCATTTTTAATATCAAATACCTCAATGGCTATTAGTAATCGCAACCGAATCGAGAATGCTCTAATTTCTTTAAATCAGGGTCTATATCTATATTTTGAACAGGAAATGCGAAAAGTTTATGGTGAGCGCTGGCTGAAAATAGCGACATCTAGCCTATCCGATAACCAAAGTTTAAAGCGCAATCCAGAAGACATTCTACGTGATGATATTTCTGAGTTACTAAAAGTAATAATTGGACAGTGGAATCAGGTTTTTAAAAGAAAACTGGGTCATGGTGAACGTGCCTTAATTAGCGAACTCATTGAAGTTCGTAACAAATGGGCGCATGAAATGAATGGAAAGCGTTTCTCTACTGATGATACCTATCGCGCACTTGATAGTATTGTTCGACTTCTCAAAGCTATTTCAGCATCAGAAGCAGAGATAGTAGAAAAGCACAAGCAAGAAGTTCTGCGAATGCTTTCTCCAAAGCAAGCTGAAGAAGCACGCATAAGAGAAAACTTAGATGAACTCCTAAAACAATTGCCCTTTCAAGATGCATCTCTCTTGCTCCGCGCACTCACTCATACATCCTATATGCATGAAAACCCTAATTCAGGTGAAGATAATGAACGACTGGAGTTTTTGGGTGATGCCTTACTAAATTTCCTGAGTGGCGAGTATCTATATCGTCGTTATCCAGACACAAAAGAGGGCGATTTAACACCTTTACGTTCTCGGTTAGTAGATAAACCACAATTAGCAAAGTTTGCTGTTAGTTTAGACTTGGGTCGATGGATGCGGCTAGGTAGGGGTGCAGCAAAAGATGGAGGACGAACACAATCTAGCTTGCTCAGTAACACTTTTGAAGCTATTATTGGTGCTTATTTTCTAGATTCTGGAGTTGATTCAGTCCGAGATTTTGTGGAACCATTGTTTGATTCAGCAATAGTTGAAAACTCACCTGTTCCTCAAAAATCTGATAGCAACTCCAAGAATTTTGTAGACTCCAAAAATCGCTTTCAAGAATGGGTGCAACGCAGCGTTACTCCAACTCCTCCCAAATATTTCACAGAACAAATAGGAGGTTCTCCTCACGCACCAGAATTTATTGCAAAAGTATTGGTAGATGGAAAAATTTACGGCGAAGGCAACGGACGTAATAAAAGAGATGCAGAAAAAGCTGCTGCTGAAGATGCACTAGCTAAGTTGAAAAAACAAGGTTTGTTATAGTTTATGGGTTCATAAATTTTGAGAATTTTAAAATTAGAAGCTTTCTAACACTGAAAAAACGCAAAAAAATGAGGGTGGAATATACCATCCTCATTTTACTTTTTGTTACTTTACTCATTCCCAGATAGTAGCCAGAAAAGAGTCAACTATTACAGTTGCGGTACATACTGTTGCTTCTCTGGTACTTCAGCATACTCAGCTACAATCTGGCGGAATTCTTCGCCGTCAATGGTTTCTTTTTCGATGAGCAAATCTACTAAGCGATCGGTGACAGTGCGATGGTCACGGATAATCTTCTTAGCATTGTCGTAGCACTGCTCAACAATTTCTCTAACTTGAGCATCAATGCGAGAAGCAATGGATTCGGAATACTCAGATCGGGTTGTCCAATCACGACCCAAGAATACTTCTCCCTGCTGGCTTTCTAAGGACAGTGGGCCTAAGTCGGACATCCCGAACCGAGTCACCATCTGCCGTGCCATTCCCGATAGTTGCTGCAAGTCTCCACCAGCGCCAGTTGTGACTTCCGCAGCCCCAAAAATCACCTCTTCAGCGGCGCGACCACCCAAAGCACCAGTAATTCTGGCTTTCAACTGAGAACGAGAAATTAATCCCTGTTCTTCGTTGGGTGTAAACCAAGTTAAACCCTGTGCTTGTCCACGTGGAATTAGGGTAACTTTCTGTACTGGGTCATGGTCTTTTAACAAAGTCCCCACTAAGGCGTGTCCAATTTCGTGGTAAGCAATTAAGCGCTTGCTCTTGCTATCTACCAATGGAGTACCTTCCATCCCTGCAACTACCCGATCCACCGCATCATCAATTTCGCGGAGGGTGATCGCTTCTTTGCGTCTTCTCGCAGTGAGAATTGCTGCTTCGTTGAGTAAGTTAGCTAAGTCAGCACCAGTGAATCCAGGAGTACGACGAGCGATCGCATCTAAGGATACGCTAGTGTCTAGTTTCTTGTTCCGCGCATGGACTTGCAAGATTTCCAAACGCCCTTTGATATCGGGTGCATCGACTGTTACTTGGCGGTCAAAGCGACCGGGACGCAATAAGGCTGAGTCTAGTACATCGGGACGGTTGGTGGCAGCAATAATAATGATGCCTGTGTTACCTTCAAACCCGTCCATTTCGGTGAGCAATTGGTTGAGGGTTTGCTCTCTCTCGTCGTTACCGCCACCGATACCAGCACCCCGTTGGCGTCCAACGGCGTCGATTTCATCGATGAAGATGATACAGGGGGCGTTGTCTTTAGCTTTCTTGAACAAATCGCGGACGCGGGATGCACCCACACCAACGAACATTTCCACAAATTCCGAACCGGAAATACTGAAGAAAGGTACGCCTGCTTCGCCTGCGATCGCTTTTGCTAGTAAAGTTTTACCAGTTCCAGGAGGCCCAACTAACAGCACTCCCTTGGGAATCCGTGCGCCTACAGCGGTAAATCTTTCTGGCTGCTTCAGGAAGGTGACAACTTCTTGCAATTCTTCCTTAGCTTCTTCAATCCCAGCTACATCATCAAATTTGACGCCGGTTTTCGCCTCCATTTGGAAACGCGCTTTCGATTTGCCGAAGTTCATTGCTTGACCTGGCCCGCCGGGAAGGTTGCTAGAACGCCGGAACAAAAAGAATAACCCAGTAATCAATAAAACTGGAAAGATGAGATTGCCCAACAATCCCCAAATTGCGCCATCATTCCGCATGGGGTGAGCATCAAAACTAATTGATTTTTCTTTGAGCTTGCTAATTAACTCAGGAGCGTTAATAGGCAAATCCACACGCCACCTTTGGACATGATTTTCCAGGTCTGGATCGCGGGCTTCTATAATTGCTGTCCTACCGCCTTCATACAGATCCACACTGCTGACGCGATCGCCATCCAAGTATTCTAGAAAGCGACCATAAGTCATGCGGGTATTAGCTGTATTCTTACTCATGTCGGCAGGAGCGCCTGCAAAGGCCCCTTGCCAGAAGAAAAAGCCAATTACCAAAGCTGGCAACGTCCAGAGTGCTACGACTTTCCAAGAGAATTTCATTTTAATTTGCCTCTAGATGCCTATACAACTCGTTAGCTCTAGTAACCGAATGTTCATCACTCTGTCACTTTAAGCTGTTAAACGGATGTTTATAAATCCATTTTGTTTAATTTGATCTCTTACATGCACTGTCATAAGGCAATTAGAGCATTATGGCGATGCCAACAAGAATCTTAATCAAAGTTAACTTAATTTTAATACAATATCGCACGAGAAAAGGGAGCGCAACGAGATGCAAAGACAGAGAGAATTTCTCCAGAATGCTCCTCATATCGTCCAAGCCGCTCTCAATAATGATTCTGGGGGAGTGAGCGAGATGAGGAAGAAGGGGAGAAGTTACAGTAAGTTTTTCTTTTCCCCCCTGCTCCTCTGCCCCTCCGCACCTCTGCTTCTTGTGCCCAATCCCCTACTTTACTTCTGTAATTTTTAGAGTGTAAGGAAGATACTTGCCCTTTTCGTAGGAACCAACCCAAATTTGGTAACTTCCAGGTAGCCATTCACCAACAATGCCAGCATTTTTGCCATCAAAGTCGTCATTGCACCAAGTACCACCGGGCCCTTTGATAATTATGGTGGTGTCTTCAGGACTTTGCACTTGCAACTTTAGGTAGTCAAATTTACTTGTTAACGCTAATGTGTGGTCTGGTGTTTCATCCACAAATCCGGTACAAGGGCCGGTGGCTGTTTCGCTTCTCCCACCTACTTGACTCCCAGATATTGAACCACCACTCATCCCGCGAACTGTCAGGGGGTCTGGCGAAAACTGAGGGCTAAGGGTGACATCTCCAAATATCGTTGGCGCTTCCTGAGCATCAACCGCAGCATTAACTGTCGATATGATGAAGAGCGTAACTATCATAAACGATAATCTCATCCCTCTATTGAGCGCTGTTGTCGGCATTGTAATTACGTTTGCTTCTAAGTGTTTTTGAAGACATTAATTTTACACACCAAGTTCCCAACATGAGGAGAATTGACTACCTATTTTAGATGTGAAATTGGGGATAATTCATTAGTAATTAGTCAATTATTTCTTGTTCCCATAGTTGCTTTACCTTATGGATAAGGGCACACGTTTGTGCGCCCCTAAAATCTGAAATATTTCTAAAATCTGGAAGTAATCGCTACTTAGCTTCCGTCATAGCCCGACTCAAGCGCGGTTTATCTAAACCAATCTGATTTAGTAGTAACCAAGATTGGATCAAGTCGGGGCCATGAACATCTCCAGTTAAAGCTGCTCGGAGCGATCGCATCACTAAGCCTTTTTTGACTTTTTGTTCTTTCACAACTTGTTTAATAATCTCCTGGGCGGCGGCTTCTGACAGTTGCGGCTGATTGTCTAAAGCTGTGACAATCGCTTCAAGAACAGCCGCCGAGCCTTCTTGCTTCAGTTGTGTACTGCTTTCCTCGCTAAATTCAACTCTGTCGCTAAAAAACAATTGGCCTTGAGCTACTCCATCTACCAAGCGAGTCAAACTCTGACTAATTAAAGTTACTAACTGTTCTAACCAGGGGCGATCGCGTCCACCATCAAATTTATAGCCAGCTGCTTCCCAAAAGGGGATGAGTAAATCTGTGAGTTTATCTACTGGCGTTTTGTGAATATATTGACTGTTCAACCAATCCAGCTTGTCCCAGTCAAATTTTGCACCTGCTTTATTTACACGCTCAAAGCCAAATTCTTTAGCAGCTGATTCTAAGGTAAATATTTCTTGCGTCGAGTCTGGTGGCGACCAACCCAGCAATGTCATGTAATTTACCAAACCTTCAGCAGTAAAGCCCATTTTCTGGAAGTCAGAAATGGAAGTGACGCCATCTCGCTTAGAAAGCTTGCGCCCTTCCATATTCAAAATTAATGGCGTATGGGAAAACTCTGGAATTGTTGCACCCATCGCTTCATACAACAGAATTTGTTTGGCTGTGTTGGCGATGTGGTCTTCTCCGCGGATAACGTGGGTGATTTGCATATCGATGTCATCCACTACAACGACAAAGTTGTATAAAGGTTGACCGCTACCCTCTTCTGAAGCGCGGGCAATGACCATATCACCACCTAAATCGCTACCTTGCCAAGACATCTTGCCTCTTACTAAGTCGTTCCAGACAATTTCCCGCCCATCTTCGATTTTGAAGCGAATCACAAAGGAGCGACCTTCGGCTTCAAAGGCGGCGCGTTGTTCTGAGGTGAGGTTGCGGTGACGGTTGTCATAGCGAGGTGCTTCGCCTCTGGCTTTTTGAGCTTCTCGGAGCGCCTCTAGTTCTTCGGAAGTAGTGTAGCAGCGATAGGCTAATCCTTGAGCTAGCAGTTTTTCTACTGCTTCTTTATAAAAATCCAGGCGTTGGGATTGGAAAAATGGCCCTTCATCCCAGTTCAGTCCTAGCCAGCGCAATCCTTCAAGAATATTGTCGGTGTATTCGGGACGCGATCGCTCTAAATCTGTATCTTCTATTCGCAGTATAAATTTACCGCCGTGGTGACGGGCAAATAACCAGTTGAATACAGCGGTTCTAGCTGTACCAATATGTAAATTTCCGGTTGGACTCGGCGCAATACGGACTCTAACAGTCACAGTTAATTCTCTCTTTCGCGAAGCATGATAAATGTAGCTTATATTTAAACTTTGAATTCTGAGTCAACCTCTTTGGGTAATTCAAAATCCAATATCACCTAAGTTAGGTGATTTGCTACTCATAATTTTTAGAACGGGACTGACGGGGCTCGAACCCGCAACTTCCGCCGTGACAGGGCGGTGCTCTAACCAATTGAACTACAGTCCCTTGTTTGGCAACTTTGCTATTATCACTATTTTTTCTTTACTTGTCAAGTGTTTCGGAGTTAGGAATTAGGAATTATTTTTATTACGTATTTCACAGGTGCGAATTATACGTTAAAAAGACCGTGATAATACAACTTGTGGCTCTGATTCCAGATGTTGCAACATTCTGGATTGCATTTGTTTATACTGCTGCTTCAATAGCTGTTTGCTCAATTGGGGTTGAGAAACTGGCGGTAGACGATGACTCTGTTGCACCCAAGTTTTCAACATTTGCCGCTGAGTTGGCTCAATGCGACTGCTGAGAACCTTTATACAAGAATGTGGTGCTTCCAGAGTAAAGAAAATCAAAGGATATTGTTCATTTTCGGACAGAAGACCTACCATCTTAAGATTTTGAGTATTTTGCATATCTAAGTAGCAGGGTAGCCACTTAGGAGCCAATTGCCGATTGTAGAGTACAGTTACCCACAACAGCATCGGATGAGGGGATGTCACAAAGACAAACTGGTTATAACGGGTAGAAACCGCATAATTTTTGATTTCTTGTTTAGACAACATTAACCATAGCGCTGTTATAGAGCCTTGTGGGGTGTCTAGAAGCTGGGGAAAAACAATTTCTTGAATTGGTTTATTTGGAGGCCACAAAAGTTGCCGATAGCTTTGTTCTACTGTGATTGGTAATGGGGAATTTAAGGGGCGGCTAAGAACGGAGTTAGAGGCAAAATTTGTAGGTAAACTGTGACAATTAGACTGTTCTAAACTATTTAAAACTTGTAAAATTTCAGCGATATTTTGAGGGCGATCGCTTACTTTTTTAGCCAGACAAGCCATAATTAAATTATTGAGTTTTTGAGGTATTTTAAGAGTAGGTTTAACATCTGCGATCGTTTTTGGTGCTTCAAAGTGATGTGCTTTATACCAAGCACCAAAGTAATCAGTTTCCGGTTGCCAAGGTTTTTTGCCTGTAAGCATTTCAAACATCATCACGCCCAGGCTATAAATATCAGAACGACTATCTAGTTTTTCCCCATCTAGCTGTTCTGGAGAACAGTAAGGTAAAGTGCCATTAAATCCGCTACTTGTACTAGCTGTTGATGTATAATTCAAAAATCTGGCAATACCAAAATCGAGAATTTTAACTAACTGACCCAATATCGGATCGGGAATAACTAATATATTGGCAGGCTTGATATCTCGATGAACCAACGGACAAATTTTGCCATCAATATTAATCCCTTGATGGGCACACTGTAAGCCCAAACAAATTTGGCGAACGAGAGTCAAAAACATGGGCAGAGATAGCGGAATTAAATCCTTTAAACTCTTGCCACATAGATATTCCATGACATAGTATGGTTTTCCTTTCTCATTCACACCATAATCATAAGCCCGCACTATATGTACGCTCTTTTGACTCAAGGCTGCACTCATTAAAGCTTCACGAGCAAAGTCTTGTTGCATCTTAGTATTAGCAACAGTTTGAGTCAAAAACTTGATGGCAACTGGTATACCTCCTAACAAAACATCATTCGCTAAAAAAACTTCACCCATGCCACCGCTGCCAATTAATTGCTTGAGTTGATAACGATTGGCAAGTAAGCCCGTACTACTTGGAGATGTAAATGGGCTTTGATTCACTTTGTTCACCTCTGATGCTGAGTCCATTTAAAGTTAGCAATAAACACATAAAAATCTTGTTAGTTAATGGTGGCAAGCATTTTGATTTTGTTAGCAGAATTTCAACGAGGTAATAGCATTTTCAAAAACATTTCCAAAAATTTATTCATCCAAGTTTTTAAAACTTCTGTCTCAGATTTTTGATGTGTGGCTAAGTTTCGTAATATATCTAACTTCAGCTTTTCGTACTCTGTTTTTAGAATATTTTTAGCTTGACTAGGCAAAATTAATTCATTTGACTGTTGACTAATATCTAACCAATCTACAAGTTGTTGACGCTGTTTAGCTGTGAGATTTAAAGTCGTTACATGAGAGCAATGAGTTGGATCTTCTAAGGGGAAAAATAGTAAATGATAGTAGCCTACTTCTGCTAAACTACGCGCTATATTTTGACTCTTATTATCTTTTAGATCCAGAAAATAAGGTAGCCACTTAGTTGTAGAAGGTTGAGCGTCATATAGTACTGTTACCCAAAGTAGCATCGGGTACACATTCATTTTACTAATAAATTCAGTACTATGTATTTTATCCAAAAATTTTGCAATCTCTTGTTTGGGCAACATTGCCCAAAAAGTTGGTATAGGTCTTTGAGGAGTCTGTAGTAAATGGGGAAATCCAATTGGCGCAATTGGTTTATTTTTAGGCCAATTTTTCTGCAAACACTCTTTTTCTGATAGTAAAGTTGCAGGTACTAATTGAACTGGAAGTGATACTTTAATAATGTCGGTACTGTTACTATAAATAACATTATTAACTTGAGCATTAACTTTTTCTAAATCTTCTAATATTTGGTTGATATTCTGAGGGCGATCGCTTACTTCTTTAGCTAAACAACTCATCAATATTTTTTCTAATATTTCTGGTATTTTAACTTGCGGATTTACTTCTTCAACTGTAGGTGGCATTTGAAAGCGATGGGCTTGATACCAAGTACCAAAGGAGTTACTTTTTGTTTGAAATGGATGTTTCCCTGTCAGCATCTCAAACATTAATACTCCCAAACTATAAATATCAGAGCGGACATCTAACAGTTTACGCCCTTCCATGTGTTCTGGAGAACAGTAAGGCAAACTACCAATAAAAGAATCTGTTAGGGTCATCCCACTTCGCTCTGTTAAAAACTTGGCAATACCAAAATCTAGTATTTTAACAATTTCACCTTTTTTAGTATCTTCAGCAATAAATATATTTTCTGGTTTAATATCTCTGTGAACAATAGGATAAATTTCTCCTTTAAGACTGATACCTTGGTGGGCACATTGTAAACCCAAACAAATTTGATTACAAATTTCTAAAAACTTCGATATTGTTAAGGGCTGAATTTTCAGAATTTGTTTGAGATTTTTTCCTTGGAGGTATTCCATTACATAAAATGGAGTTTTATCCTCAGTAACTCCATAACTTAAAATGCGAACGATATGTTTACTTTTGCGACCCAATTGAGCGCCAATAAAAATCTCTCTGGCAAAACGTTGAGACATTTGTTGGTTTGACAAACTAAGTGATAGGATTTTGATTGCGATCGGCATACCGCCTTTAGCAGTATCTTCTGCTAGATAAACTCTACCCATGCCCCCTTTGCCAATCAAATCTCTGATTAAATAGCGATTGTTTAAAAAGTGTCCGATGTAATCGTCTAATTCTGCTTTTTGCCCTACCATACTCTCCATTTTATTTTCTGGCATAAAAATCATTTATAAAAAATGTTATTGGCAAAATCCTTCCATTCAGTCTAGCTAATTATTAAATTTAAATCTCACAAATATCTGAACTTTGAGAAAATTAATTATATGCTGTAAATATGCTTAAGCTCTATGCAAAAGCTACTAAACATTGTGTAACATATTTATTAAGGAGTACGGTTGAGAAATTACACGTAAACTATAAATAAGCTAGATAAAGTTACTTAGTAGATTCCGTGAATACACAGGAATAATCAAAAATAACTAAATAGAAGTCAAGCCGCGATATCTACGATGGTCACTGAGCTTTGCCGAAGTGCGGGCTACGCCTAAGCACTTTTATTTCTATACGGTTAAAGGTTAAAATTTGGGATGAAACGGCGTAATAATCTAATAAGTGGATTTTCAATTTTAATTTTAAAGGCCAGTATTTGGGTGCGTTGCAGGGAGTTAAAATTGTTATCACTGATAATAATTAATGATTGTTGACCATCCGGTAGTTTTGGTCCAAGAGTTAAGCCTTCGATGTTGTCTAGCAGTACATCTAATTTTCTCAAATCTAACAGCAGTTTTTTCTTAACAGGTTTAATATTTTTGGAGTCAACTGCTAAAAGGCTATCAATATTATGAATATCATCAGCTTCTTCTAAAGAAATCTGAAATAAGGAAATCGCAAATCCTAAACCAGTAAAAGACCTTTCTAAACTTAAGAAGTGTCCTTGATTATCGAGAGCAAGTAAATCAGGTAATCCACTAGCAAATTTGCCAATCAGATTCAAAAATGGTGCAACTGGTTCAGTTTGGTAAAGAAATTCTTTTTCTGACTGGTTGTTGAGCAAGTTGTATTGCAAAATTCGGCAAGGGCTACCGATATTAGGTTTAGCTGCAACACCATCTTGAATTAGAGCATTTTCGGTGGCTGTGAATAGATGCTTATTATCGGGTGTAATTGTGAGGCTTTCAAAAGCCAAATTGTTGCGGATACCTTGTTGACTAGCTTTATCTGGTAAAAATTTATTTGGTATAGGGAGTGTTGCAATTTCTCTGCCAGAAGATAGCGAGAACTCTTTAATAAAAGGATTAATTAATTTTGCAGCATCGCCTTCAGAAGAAACAAATACGGTTGCTTTATTAGTTAATGCGATACCTTCTGTATCAGTTTCACTAGGTCGAAATGTTTGACCATTTTCATTTAATAATGTGGTAACGCTGACTGGAATAATTCCACCTTTTTGTAAGGAACCTTTACTAAAGTCGATTTTCAAGGTGTAGAAACGAGCAGCAGCTTTTTGTCCACGATCATCAGAGATAGCATAATAAAGGTTGTTTTTTGGATTATATGTAATTCCAGATAAACCTCCAACTTCAGTGTTTTGAAAGATTAGACTTTTTGGTAAGTTGGCTTCTCCGATAAATTCTATACTACTGACTTCAACACCATTTGACGGTAAGTTTGCGAATATGAAGCTAATAATTACAATTAAAATCAAAATGTAAAGAATTTTTGGAAATACGAAGATTTTTTTAATTATCTGCATAATTTTTTTATTAGATAAGTATTTATAGAAACGTCCAAATTTACGTCTCTAAGAATAATATCAATTAAATAAAGAATTTGACAGATATAGCAGTCGCCAAAGCCGTTAGGACAGTTTGCGGGAAACGCGTCTTCAACAGCGTACTTTGTGATTTTATTGCTGTCCTAAGCTCCCTGTCCGTTGCTATATAAGCCTGAAAATCCTTATAAAATAAAGCTTTTTTAATCTTGGGGAAAATCTGAGCAGATGTTTCCTTTACTCAGACTTTGCAAGACGAATTTTGAATTTGAAAACCTTTAGAAAATACGAAATTATTTAAGCTAGTCGTAAATCATATTCATCTTGAAAAAAGTTGACAAGCCAATCTTTGACTTTAAGGGTGGCGCGGCAGTCATCTTCGTTGTAGCGTTGAATAATTTCCAGTAAGGTGCGATCGCCTGTTTCTAACCATTGATCGTACCAGTAAATACACTTGGCACCACTGGCTTCTTTATCGCGCCACTCAAATCCTATCCAACGAGCGATCGCTTTCAAGGCATAGCTTTCTACGGGCAATGCTACACTTTGGGTTAATTGTTCATACACATCCACAAATCGATTCAGTACAGGACGCACTAAGGAGTGTGGAGTGCCGTAAAGTTTTGCCAACCGTTTGACTGTATCAAATTCGTAGACACAAAAATGATAAATAGGCGCTTCGGGATATTGCCAAACCAAATCCAAAAATTGCTGCCAAACTAATTCTTCGTCTTCTGGTTTGTCTGCTAAAAAAGAATAAAATTGTTCTGTATTAGCTTGTCTATTAACAACTAAAACTCCTAAGAGATAATCTAAATCTAAGTCTGGCTGGGCTTCAATATCAAAATAAAGCTCTATGGGCGCTGTGAATGTAATATCTTCTGTTGGTAGCGGGTAGGGTAAAATTAAAGGTCGTTTTTCTAGTACAGATTGAGCTTGCACTACCAATTTGGGCGCTACTTCGGTGTCAAAACCAAGTAGCTTTTCTAAGCTGCTGGGACTGGTGTTAGCAAGAGATTCCAGCGTGTTAATGTCTAAGGCTTGGAGTTGAGTGTAGCGCAGGGGTGTTACACCTGGTAGTAGTGAGAGATGTTTTTCAGATTGAGCGATCGCATAACATTCACTATACCAATGGCAAAAATTGCACTTTTGGCGAGAAATAAACACCTCTGGCGGATTCGGCGACTCTAAAACTTGAATAAACTCCTCTAGAATCTGCTGCATCCGTGGCATCCATTTAAACAGATCCACTGCATAATTTGTATTTTTACTTCGCAATATCAACGAAGCTGTTTCAGGTGCAACTCCCTGCACTGTTGCCAACACTTGGGCATGAAATGCAGCGACAACCTGATATTCTTGCTTAGGGCGTTTACCCAGTTCAATATTTGCCGGGACATAGATCCAATCTCCAAAATGGGATTGTCCTGGTTGTTTCACGAGTAAATCTGGACGACTTAGCAGAGTGTCTGCTTCGGAATAATTTGCTAACAGTACTCCTTTATAGATGTATTCAACCCCACGCTGCATCAATTCTAAAGTTGCCTTCTCTGCTTTTTCCCAGTTTCCATAAGAATAATCTGGTTGGTGATAAGTCATTTGTGCCAAAGCACTCAACTGATGAGCGATTTTGTCCTGTTGGAGTTTCCGTAGCAACTCATTGGGAGCATCGCGCTGACTTTTGTCACCGTGGATATCTAGAAAAGGTCGGCGTTTACAGCGTTGGTATTGCAGTAGGAGTTCAGCATTAATTAGCATCCTTTTAAGTTAACAAGAATTAGCATAATCTGGGAGTAACTATGACAATTAAAATCTGGAAGTGGCAATACCTTCTCTAAATTCGCGCAGTGTGTCGTAGACAGACGCTACGCGTAGCTTGCTTCCCCGTAGAGGTACAGTGGGCTACGCCAAGGTGTTCACGCTTAATTTGCCGTTTATTTTATACTGTCAACAGCTAGCTATTGGCGTAAACAGCATAAACGTTTGCTTTTCTCCTAAATGACAACTGAGGGAGAGTAACAAAACCACGGTTTGTCCATTATTACAAGGGTACATGACAGAACAACATGAATAAACCGTGTCTCATCTGTGAGCGTGTCAGACTCTGGAAAAACGGTCAGAATCCCTACTTTATCCACGAATTCGAGCATTCAATCTTTGTAATTGGCGATCATCAATTTCATCGCGGATATTCCCTAATCCTTCTAAAACAACATATTCGAGAGTTGCATGAACTTCCCCCAGGTATCCAGTCTGCCCTATTTCAAGAGGTGATGCTGGCAGGAAAAGCTCTTGTTAACGCTTTTAATCCCTGGAAAATGAATTATGCCTGTTATGGAAATGGTGAGCCACATATTCATTGGCATCTCTTCCCCCGTTACGAGTCCGATCCAGACCGCAAGGCTAATCCGTGGCATCATGTATCAGAGTTCAAACACCATTTGATTACTTCTCAAACAGCCCAAAATTTAGCACATAAAGTTACAGAACATTTATCGTTACTGATGACGAGATGAAATTTAGCAGCGAAGGCTTAAATTAATTTCATCGCTTTTACCATAAAGTGCAAATACTTTTGAATATCAATAACTTGCAAACAGCAGATATTCCTTGTGAATTATGACTAGTATTTCTACATCATCAATCAAGCTGCATCGAGAGCAATTTCCTGCTTTAGCGAACAAGGCTTATTTCAATTATGGGGGACAAGGGCCGATGCCCCAAAGGGCAATGGATGCGATCGCCCAAACTCAAGCTTATGTTCAGGAAATAGGCCCCTTTGGTAATGAGGCGTATGGCTGGATAGCGCCCCAGACTCAAGCTGCTAAAGTTGCGATCGCTTCGGAGTTAAATGCACCATCTGAAACAATTACTCTCACTCAAAATGTCACTGTTGGCTGTAATATCGCCATGTGGGGCATCGAATGGCGTGCTGGCGACCATCTCCTACTTTCAGACTGCGAACATCCAGGCGTGATTGCCACAGCCCAGGAAATTTCGCGAAGATTTGCTGTGGAAGTTACCACTTGTCCCCTAAAAGCGACTTTAAATGAGGGCGATCCAGTAGAAGTTATTGTCCAGCATTTGCGCCCGAATACCCGTCTAGTAATATTGAGTCATGTTTTCTGGAATACTGGTCAAGTTTTACCTCTTGATAAAATTGCCGAAGTATGCAGGAATAATCATTCTTTTTTACTGATAGATGCTGCCCAATCTGCTGGTTTATTGCCTTTAAACTTAACTGAATTGGGAGTAGATTTTTATGCTTTCACTGGTCACAAATGGTTATGTGGCCCAGCGGGTGCTGGTGGTTTGTATGTCCGCCCAGAAGCACGAGAAAGCCTGAAACCTACATTTATTGGCTTGAATGGCATTGTTGTAGATAGTCAATCTCAGCCTGTAGATTGGCTTCCAGATGGGCGACGATACGAAGTGTCTACATTAGCTTATCCGTTGTATCTTGGGTTAAAGGAAGCGATCGCAATTCATCAGCAATGGGGAACGTCACAGGAACGTTATGAGCAAATTTGTCACAACAGTGAGTACCTCTGGCGACAATTGACGGCGTTATCCAATATTAAATGTTTGCGAAATTCCCCACCTGAAAGTGGTATAGTCTCCTTTCAACTTGAAAATAATCAACCTCAAGCTAATTTGAAGTTGGTAAAATTTTTGGACTCAAAAAGGATATTAACTCGGACAATTGCCGATCCTAGCTGTATACGTGTTACCGTTCATTACTTTACTTTAGAATCGGAAATCGACTTATTGATTGAGGCGATTCAAAATTTTTGCAAAAGTAATTAAAAGTTAGGAGTTAGAAGTCTGTAAATTATGATTTTAACTCCTAACTCCTAACTCCTAACTCCTAACTTAAAAATGGAACGCCCAATCTTATACTTAGCAATAACTAACCACGGCTTTGGTCATGCTACCCGCACGGCTTCTGTAGCTGCAACAATTCAAAAGTTATGTCCAGAAATTCTGCTAATTGTGGTGAGTACTGCCCCACGCTGGTTACTAGAGTGCTATATAGAAGGCGATTTTATCTATCGTCCCCGTGCATTTGATTTGGGTGTGGTGCAAACAGATAGTTTGACAATGGATAAAGTAGCGACTTTAGAAAAGTTGCTGGATATTAAGAAGCATCAAAATTCGCTGATAGCTTCAGAAGTGAATTTTATCCGTCAAAATCGCGTTAATCTTATTTTGGCAGATATTCCCTTCCTCGCTCCTGGGTTTGCTAAAGCTGCAAATATTCCCTGCTGGATGATGAGTAACTTTGGATGGGACTTTATCTACCGAGATTGGGGAGGTGAATTTACCGCAGTTGCAGATTGGATTAGTGATTGGTATGCAAAGTGCGATCGCCTGTTTCGTCTCCCTTTCCACGAACCAATGCCAGCTTTTAATAATATCACAGATGTCGGCTTAACAGGCGGTTCCCCCCGTCACTCTGCTGATGATTTACGTTCTCTTTGGAGAATAACTGCACCAGTTGAAAAAACTATTTTGTTGACCTTTGGCGGGTTGGGTTTGCAGCAAATTCCTTATGATAACCTACAGCGATTTCCAGATTGGCAATTTATCGTATTCGATCAATCTGCCCCTGATTTACCTAATTTAGTGAAAATTAATGACCACAAATACCGCCCTGTAGATTTTATGCCTATTTGTGGGCGAGTTGTTTCTAAACCTGGTTATAGTACTTTTTCGGAAGCCACAATACTAGGATTACCAATTGTCACCATACCGCGTGAAGACTTTGCCGAAGCAACTTTTATAGTAGAAGGCATAGCTAATTATAATCAGCATCAAATCATCACCCCATCTGAGTTTTTTCAAGGGACTTGGAATTTTCTCCATGAGTTACCCCAACCTCCAAGGCAATCTCAACCAATTGCTAAGGATGGTAATGAAACTATAGCTCAAGCTGTTATCAATTATTGCCATACTAAAGATAGTAGATAATATTTCTCAGAATAGATAGATGATATTGATAAATTACTAATATATCTTAAGTATTGTTACTGCCGAAATTGCCTTCATCACCTTATTATAGGTTTAACTGAGAATTTGCTTTTTATACCTCATTTTGAGCAGGATAAAGGCGCGGACGATCGCTTACTGCTTATCACTCACAAGGAGAACTACTGTTATGGACAAATGGTATCCAGAGGATTATTGCAAAAATTCTTCCGACCAGCAAAAATGGGCACAAGAGGCAATATTTAAACTTAATTTAAAAGGAAATGAAAGCATTTTAGACATTGGTTGTGGAGATGGAAAAGTCACTGCTGATATTGCCAGTTATATACCTAATGGTTCAGTTATAGGTATTGACAATTCTTCAGAAATGATTGAATTTGCTCAAAAAACCTTTTCTCCAAGTGATTTTCCTAATCTTACTTTCCAACTTGCAGATGCAAAAAATTTGAACTTTAATAAAAAATTTGATGTTATTGTTTCGTTTTTTTGTCTTCATTGGATTATCGATCACATTCCGGTTATTACAGGTATTGAAAGGAGTCTCAAACCAAATGGTAGAGTATTACTGCAATTTACAGGAAAAACAAATAACTCTCATATAAATACTGTTATGAGTAAAGTTATGTCGAGCGCAAGCTGGAGCAAGTATTTTGATGAATTTACTTGGCCTTGGGGTTTTTACGAACCAAATGAATATAAGAATTGGTTAGAAAATGTTGGCTTAAAAGTCAATCGTGTTGAATTACTTTCAACAACAAAAGGAATTTTTGAAGGAAAGGAAAGATTGAATGGATTTATCCGAACAATATTGTTTCCCTTTACCGCCAGGATACCAAAAGTTTTACAGCAAAACTTTGTTGAAGAGATAGGCAAAACATATTTAGAAACTTATCCTTCAGATCGCATGGGTTTTATATATGTTCCACCAGTAGTGAGATTAGAAGTAGACGCAACTAAAATTGTCAATTAACAGATTATTTGTTGTTAGTAAATATTCTTAATGGGCAGGATGTTTTGATCGGATTGCCAATTTTAATAATAGTTGAGTAGTGTAGCGATCGCAATAACAATTTGTTTAATATACTTATCATACCTTAATTTCAGTATTCTACATGACTCACTACCAAAAGTTACTCAGAATTTCTACTACTGGCAAATCTTTTCAAAACATCACCGCAAAAATTGCAGCCACAGTTGCAGAATCGGGTGTTGAAACTGGTCTTTGTACTTTATTTTTGCGCCATACTTCAGCTAGTTTAGTAATCCAAGAAAATGCTGATCCTGATGTTCTTATGGATCTAGCGAATTTTATGTCAAAACTCGTCCCAGAATCAGGCAAATATATCCATGATGCAGAAGGAGCCGATGATATGCCAGCACATATTCGTACTGCACTCACCCACACTTCTGAACATATCCCCATTAATCGCGGACACTTAGTACTGGGAACTTGGCAGGGAATTTACATTTGGGAACATCGCCAGCACAGTCATTACAGAGAATTGGTTGTTCACATTTCTGGATAGCCGATTCTCAAGTTTTATTGAAGGTGTGGTTTTGTAGAGTTTAAATACTCTGGTTATACTATCTACCTTTTGGATATAATCTCCTAAAATCACGGTGATATGCATTAAAAAATATCGCCTTGATAAATTTTTCATCACAATTATTGATACAAAAGTAGCCAGATATGCATTAAATAGTTTGTGTATATTTGTAAATCAAAAAGTTAAGTTTATTTGTGATTATTAAATAATCCGCTTATGCCGATATAAACTAATATTTAGTGTCAGCTGTCTGGGCTATTACTATGAAGCAAGAACTAACACCAACTAATACTTTTCAAGTTATTGATGAAATCCTTGCCCAGCAGTCTGTTAATTTATTGTCACTTAGTCCCCAAAAAACATTAATTACCAGCTTTGCAGAATTGGGAAATTTGATTGCGGAACAAAATACCGACATTCAAATTATCACAACTATTGAAGAAACTCTCGAAAGCATAGTCTGTACTCAAATAAAAAATTTCCCAGAAAACATATTTTGGGATTTTGATTTTCTGGTAAATAGTATGCTTAGACAGGCTTTAAATGCAGATGAGGGCGCTATTCCTTTCTTAAAAGTTTTTGGTGAAAAGATGGTTTGTCTGACAGAAATGTTCGGAAATCACACGGAAATACGCTTCCGTTATGTTCATGATTTTATCTATGGATTTGACTGGGCAAGATGGGTACAAAAAGAACCGCAAAAACGCGCACATATAGAACCTTTTAGTCTGGTATTTTTGGATTATTTGCTCGTCAAAGGTAAGGAACTTTTACAACGTATTAATCATGGTCAGGTCGTATCTTATAAACTGTGTGAGACGGGCTACCGCAACCCCTTTACCTTTTCTCGTGAACCAGAAGATGAATACCGTCTGCTAACTTATCTTGCTGAAGAAGAACTTATTCCAGTAGCAGTATGGAACTGGAATGCTAGCCCTGTGTGGAACAAACCTTTCCAAGAAATGCGCCAGCAATTAGCATTAAAATTAAATATTCAACCTCAGAGACGCTGATTAGCAATTAAAAATTGCTGAAGAAAATAATTATGAAAATTGCTGATTTAATTACTTGGTTTGAAGAATGGGCGAATCCCGCTTGGTGTGAAAGTTGGGATAATTGTGGCTGGCAAATTGAACCAGGAGTTTTGCAGGAAAAAGCACGGGTTTTGGTGTGCTTGACACCGACTTTGGCGGTAATGGAGGAAGCGATCGCAGAAAATGCTAATCTAATATTCGCCCATCACCCCTTAATTTTTCATCCCCTCAAATCTTTACGCACTGGTGAAGCGATCGCTGAAATGGTACGGTTAGCTTTTACCCATAATATTGGTATTTACACTGCTCACACGAACTTTGACCAAGTGCAAGATGGGACTGCTGACGTTTTGGCTCAGATTTTAGAACTCAAAGAAGTTACCCCCATAGAACTTACACAAGGAGTATTAGGATATGGTCGTGTTGGTTTGCTAGAGCCATTTCTAACATTACAAGAATTACTCGCTACTATTCAAACCCGACTTGCTCCCCCTAATTTGATTTTTTCTCCAACTGCTGATTTACAGCAAACAATTTCACGAGTTGCCGTTTTGGGCGGTTCGGGGGCTAGTTACATTTCAGCCGTTGCCAAAACAGGCGCCCAAGCTTATCTAACTTCTGACTGTAAATTTCATCAGTTTCAAGAAAGCCGCGATTGCAATCTTATTTTAATTGATGCTGGACATTATGCTACCGAACGTCCGGCTTGCGATCGCTTGGTGCAAAAATTCCAGTCTTTAAACTTAGACTGGGTGCAATTAAGTCAAAAAGATGAAGATTTCCGCCAGTTTTTTGCTTGATTACTGATGCTTGATTGTATTTTGTGGATACTTGTCGAAAAAATTGATTGTTGTATTTTAATTTTGTTAAAAAGTTAGCTTTTCAACATTGATGTTGAAAATTCCTCTGCCCTTTTATTTCTGTATATTAATAGACGGAGTATCGAAAAATCATATTGTGATGTAAATCACTGATTGAGCGTAATACTAATCACACAGTATTAATGTTTCATATCAATTAGTAACAGAGAAAAATGTTTCACACTAGACCTAATGATTTGCTCACTCTGCCTTAATCAAGATGATTCGCACAATTATCGCATCTGCTTTCCAAACGGGATATCTTAGTGTTGAATCTGAGGGTTTACTCCAGCAGGTGCTAGCCACTAAATGTTATCAGCCAGAGGATTTGCCAGAACTCGCAGCCCTATACGATGCAGTCCGCGCAGGAAAAATTAAACGAGAAGCATCCTCGTCGAACGTGCTTATAGAATTTCCTTTACCACATAAATCCTCCTGAGACTTCTAGAGTAGAATTTTCTCATGGTCTTTTCCCTCTACCTCTTCCCTTACGCTGTTGCCTTTTTTCAGACAAAAACCTGAAAAACTGAAAACTATTTGGGTGTTGTTGTTGAAAAGCATCAAGGTCAGCAAGAGAATGAGTTAAGATCAGATACAAGTGGGTAAAAGTAAAGCTAAGTCCCCGGACTTCCCAGTAATGCCAATGATTAAAAGTAGGCAAATTAAACAACCGCAATCAACGATTGTTTTGGAGTATTCTTTATTACATAATGGTAGGAATGACTCACCAACAAATATAAACCTGGTTAGGACAGGTACCGAATTGTTTGACTTCTATAGAAGCAGACATTCCCTAGAATAAGCTGGAGAGAGATTTAGTTCATTGGTAGAGCATCTGATTTATGACCCAACATTATCCTGATATTTTGACAACCATAAGCAAATCTTGGGATTGGGTTATGAAGCGTACTTGTTCTAAACAGTGAAATTAACCTCTTAAAGGTGTAATGTAATGGGGTAGAACCCAGATTTTGACAGGTTTAACTACGTTGTTTAAAAAGGCAGAAACAGTACATGCTACACCGCAAGATTTATCAACTGTGTTGCGATGGGCGCGAGGTATGTGTTTTCTTGCGGGACCAGCAACGCTGGATTGAACGCGCCCGCATCATAGACATAGAGGGAGATTTAGTGACCCTACGCTATGAAACAGAAGAAGAGGACGAAGTTTGTTCTTGGGAAGAAATGGTTCGCCTCGAGAGCATTGGTGCTGTAACGCAAAAATTGGCTTCAGTACCACGCGGTAATGTAGAACCTCTGATGACTGAAGATTGTCCCGAAGCAGAGCGCATTCCCAACCGTTACACTGACTCAAATCCAGAATAATTCAGTGCTGAGTGTTGAGTGCTGAGTAAAAAATCCTAACTCAGCATTAAGCATTCAGGACTCAGGATTAGATAAGCCTTCAAAGGCAGGACAGTAACCTTCGAGAGTTACCTTAAAGTTATACAACGGGGAAGCTGGGTTCCAACACCGCTGCCCCCTTTGATGTCGGCATGTACCACAACAGTCTACATCTGTCCATGTATAGCGATCGCTGTTTTGGTTGAGCAATTCTCGTTGCGACAATCCCCTTAATACTAATTCTTCCCCTTGCCAACGAGCTTCGATTAAACCAGTATCGGCAAATTGCCGCCAACGCGGATCGGCAGTAATCACATTGGGTAGGGTGATTGTGATTACTGTTCCTAACTCTGTCAGTTCGCCTTCGTAGTTAGTTTCAGGTGCTGCCGGTTGTAAAAATGTATCGCCGATGGGCAGTTCTACTAAGGTATCAGCCGCCGGGGAATGTACGTGGTAGCGGTTTTGCAACTCCTCTAAGCTAGTCAAGTCTGCCAAGTAAGCAGGAGAACCGTGGACAAAAACGACGTGCTGGGGTCGCAAATTATGAATTAGCTGCGTAGTACCAGGGCCATCACTATGCTGAGCTAAAAGATAGCTTTCGACAGTGGTGGGCGCTAAATATTCTTTGTTAACTTTTATATCAATTTTTTCTGGCAAGAGAATCAGCCAAGGCCCGGTGTCCAATTGGCAATGTTCGCCTAAATCAGATGTCGAATCGGTGAGGACAATACAAGGTGACTTGCCTACACTGGGGCGATGTTCTGGTTGTAACCGACGCACGCGGGGACGTACCCGTTCATCCCAAAATAAGGGTTGATGGCGGGCAAAGTTCTGCACCGATGGGGGGAGATGGGGTAGCAGTTCGAGGTATGCGTCACATCCAGTGGCGACAGCACCATCTACCCAGATATCTAAATCTCGTCCGGTGAAGTGGTGATGCGATCGCAAGAGCATTAATAATTCTTGACCCAATCCTAAAGCCGGGGTGGGAAGGATTACAGAACAATGGTCAGCGATCGCTCGATTAATTCGCTCGGCTAGTTGATTTTCTTGGTTGCGGCGGTGAGGATGACGGGATGTGCCATAACTACCTTCAATGATTAGCACATCTAAGTCTAAGCCCCGCAGTTCCTCTAAACGCAAACCTTCTACCAAGCGAGAGTTAGATAAGAAAAAGTCCCCTGTATACAGTAGCTTGTAAGTACGCTGCGGGGTGGTGTAGGTCAGAAGAATTGCCACTGCTCCTGGTAAATGCCCTGCGGGAAATAATTCTGCTACCAAACCATCTTGAAATTCTACAGGCGATCGTAATGGCAATGCATGACAAAATTGGGAAATTTTCTCAGGGTCTTCGTCTAGCCAATTCAGTGGCAGTAACTTGCTAGTCACCTCACTACCATATATGGGTAACTTGGGAAAAGCTTTATGCAGCGCCAGTAACCCTTTAGCATGATCTGGGTGAGCGTGACTAATCAAAACTAAATCTGCTGGCTGGGGCAAACTAGTTCCACGTACCGACTTAGTAAGCCCCTTAGCCAGCGATGAAATATTTTCAAAACCACAGTCCAAGAGGATGCGGTGTGGGCCCATTTTCACCAATAAACATACGCCCTCATTGTCATGCTGGACACTATAGGGCAAACATTCTAATTCACTACCCGCTTCCGCAGCATCTACGCGAGAGGATGCCGACAGATTATCCCTCATGCTCTCCTCCCCTCAAACCTCATCATCATGGACATATCCCAAAAGCCAAAAGTTACACAAATTTTGGTTTTGTGACTTAGGGGTAAGTTTTATCGTGCGCCCCTACACCCTGAGAATACAGATTTTTGATTGGGGAGGACGCCTCCACGAACCCGCACTGGTTCGGAAAGGTGGGCTAACGAAAAGCCATCAAGCTAGTAAGTTAAGGAGTCTGGCTCTTGTTTTTTTCCCTTTGCAAGTTCTGAGCTATTTTAGTCAAATCACCCTACAGCAAGTCGCCAAAGGGTCTACAGACTTATCTCAATGTGCCGAGCCGTTACCGTGATAGTCATCTGAATCATAGAATCCATTTTTCGTGCCAAAAAATAAGCACGAAAGCGTAAATATAACTGTTAACCCGGCTAGAATCAGCTTTACATCCATTTGTCTGCTGCCCTTTACTCAAAGACTTTCCTATATTAATTTAGTGCTTCCGCAATCAAACGGAATCACTAGAAAATCTTTACTATGCTTATGTGGATTGGGCAATAGGTAAAGTTACCGCAATCAGTCAGATTGTAGAACCTTTCGGTCAAGCTGTCTATCCATCTAGATGTAAAGCAATATGACAGCAGGAACAAGCCTCTACAGCCCGTAAAAATCCTCATCTAAAATCTGCTCAATGGAAAAAGGACAAACGGTGGGATACTCACTTTCTTGGGGTATCCGAATCCCAAACTTAGCCAACTTACCTTCTTTAATGGCTAGCTTGCGAGCATCTGGGTAGGCTTTTTCCACTGCCTCTACCAGAAAACTTTTTAGAGAAGGAGTATCTGCTAAATTATTCAGAACTCGCTGACGATGTTCAAGTATTGAGCTATACCAGTTTCCTTTCATGCTATCAGGTACATCATACTGAACTCTTAATTTGAGTAAATGCGATCGCACAACAGGCACAGGGGCAGAAGCAATACGATTCGGCGGGCAGGATGCCCACCCCACAACAATCATCCCTTAATTCAGCAACGCCTACAATCATTATTGGCGCGATGGTTTTTTACCAAAGCCATAATGCAGTGTATGCATAATCCAAGTTTGAAAGTTGTCAATGTAGCTAAATATCACTGGCACTACCACTAGTGTCAGCAGGGTAGAAGTTGTGAAACCGCCCATAATAGCAATTCCCATCGGTTGGCGAACTTCAGAACCCGCACCAATTCCTAATGCTAGGGGCAAAATACCTGCGATCGTTGCAAAAGAGGTCATTAAAATTGGGCGCAGACGTGACACACCTGATTCAATGAGTGCCTGACGTTGGGTTTTGCCTTCTTGCATGTTGATGATTGTATAGTCTACCAACAGAATCGAGTTTTTGGTGACAATCCCCAACAGCAACACAATCCCAATTAGGGCATATATTCCCAAGGGTTTTTGAGCAACCATCAACGCTACCAATGCGCCGCCTAAACAAAAGGGTAAGGCTGCCATAATCGATAATGGATGAAGAAAGTTGTTATACAGCAGTACCAGAATTGCATAGATACACATTAATGCCAGCCCTAATGCGCCGCCAAAGCGCCCAAAAATATCTTGCATAATTTTGGCGCTACCGGAAGGTTGCTGTACTACCCCTGGCGGTAAGTTTTGCATTGCAGGTAGTTGGTTAATTGTTTGCACCGCCTCTCCTAAAGAAAGCCCTTGCAAATTGGCTTCTACAGCTACTTGACGGGCGCGATCGTAACGGTTGATGGTAGCAGGGCCGCTACCAAAGCGGATATCTGCCACTGCTATGAGGGGAATCAATCTACCATTTTGACTGGGGACTTGGAGATTTGTGATTGTGTTGATGTCAGCCCGCGCTTGCGGATCGATTTGCACGCGAATGGGGATTTGACGATCGCTTAAATTAAATTTTGCCAAGTTGGCCTCATTATCGCCGATGGTGGCAAGGGAAGCAGTCCGAGCGATCGCTTGCACTGTCACTCCCAAATCTGCTGCCCGTTGGGGGTTAGGAATTACTAAAATCTCTGGTTTTACCAAACTTGCAGTCGAAGACACTTCTACTAATCCGGGTAGCGATCGCATCTGCTTTTCTAGGGCATCAGCAGCTTGATTCAAGGCTTCGGGATTTTCACTTCTGAGGACAATTGATAAACCTTTACGACTGTCACCCGGTGACTGACTTTGAAAACTAATTCTAGCTCCTGGTATTTGCTCAAAGTCAGGACGCACTTGTTCCTCAAACTGTTTTTGGGAAATATTTCGTTTTTCTCTAGGTTTGAGATTAATGGTAAGGCTGGCAGAATTGATCTCTTCTGTTGCTAGTACACGTTCAACTACCGGGTTTTGGCGGATGATATCAGTTGCTTGTGTGACTACCTTGTTAACGTCTTCTAATGTGGAACCAGGAGGTAATTCTATAGATACGCTGGAAATTCCAAAGTCGCCATCATCAACGAAACCTTTGGGAATCAAGGGAACCAGCATCAGACTGGCAATAAAAAAAGCTAATGCGATCGCCATTGTTGTCAATCTATGGCGTAACGCCCACTGTAAAAGCGATCTATAAGGTTGAAACCCTTGACGCTTTTCATCTCCAAGTTTTCTACTTCCCTTCCCGCCACCTGGAAGTATAAATTTAAAATTAAAAATTTTTATTATTCCCCTCTGCCCCTCTGCCCCCCGGTCACTGAGCCTGTCCTGAGCGTAGCCGAAGGGCGTAGTCGAAGTGTGCCCCTCTGCCTCTTTTAAAAGATACGCCCCCATCATCGGCGTAACCATCCGCGCGACAAGAGTTGAAAAAATTGTGGAAACGGCAACGGTAACGCCAAATGGTTGAAAAAATTGCCCTGGAATTCCACCCATAAAAGCAACGGGCATAAACACTGCAATAATTGTCGCTGAACTTGCGATTACTGCTAATCCTACTTCGTCGGAAGACTCAAAAGCAGCTTCCCAAGCCGACTTGCCCATAGCGATATGCCGTTCCATATTTTCAATTTCCACAACGGCATCATCTACTAAGTTGCCCACCGCCAGCGCTAATGCCAACAAAGTCATGTTGTTGAGGGTGTAACCAAGGGCTTGCTGCACTGCAAAGGTGGGAATTATTGATAGGGGTAAGGCAACAGCAGTAATTAATGTTGCTCGCCAGTCCCGCAAAAACACTAAAATAACGATGACCGCCAACACCGAGGCTTGAATCAACTCATCAATGGTGCTTTGGTAAGATTGGCGGACAATATCGGCCCTAGTAAAAATTAAATCTAACTTGACATCTGGGGGAAGGGTTTTTTCCAGTTGTTTGACTGCTGCTTTTACTCCTTCTTCCACTGTCACCAGAACGCTGCCAGTACTACGCAAGACTTGGAAAGCTACCACAGGTTGATTATTTAAACTGGCGGCTTGGCGCACGTCACCAAATTTATCTTCTACAGTTCCCAAACTGGATAAAGGTACGGAACCTCCTTGTGGTAATAGGATTTCGTAAGTTTTCAAAATATCCACACTGGTGGCACTTCCTAATGTGCGGATACTTTGTTCGCTACCACCAACTTCGGCACGTCCGCCAGGTAGGTTAATGTTCAAAGCGCGGATTTGGTCGTTTACCTGAGTGGCGGTAATCGCTAAAGATTGTAAGCGGTCTGGATTAAGATTAATGCGAATTTCTCGGTCAACGCCACCCACACGCTGAATTTGTGCTACACCACGAACTCCCAATAAGGTGCGGCTAATAGTTTGGTCTACGAGATTACTTAATTCTTCTACAGAACGCCGATCAGATTTAACCGCGTAGGTAATCACCGGGCCGCCGGCAAATTCCAGACGTTCCACAATCGGATCGTTGATGTCTTGGGGTAAATCTTGGCGAATTTGAGCGATCGCATTTCTAACATCATTGGTGGCGCGATCGCTATCTGTACCCAAAACAAAATTGATTGTCGTCTGAGAATTCCCATCGCTAACGGTAGAAATCATGTAATCGATATTGCCCAACCCCGCCACAGCATCTTCAATTTTTTTCGTCACTTGGGATTCTAGTTCTGCTGGGCCTGCACCGGGTTGAGTGACTTTGATCAAAACTGTTGGCACATCAATATTTGGGTTAGTATCAATCCCCAAGGATATGAATGAGAACCAACCCACAACGGTCAAAATTAAAAATAAAACTATGGTGGGAACAGGTTTTTTAATCGACCAGGCTGAGATATTAAAAGACATTGGGAAATTTTAGATTTGGGATTTGGGACTTCGACTACGCTCAGTCGAACGATTGGGGATTCGACATCTCAGGGTAAAAATCCAGAATTCAGAATTTAGAATTCAGAATTCAGAAAACTTTAATACTCAAGCTTGATAACACACCAATTCGCTCAAGTCGAGAAATCTTATCAAGACTGCCTTATCAATTGACTGCTCGACTTCCCGCTAAATCACTCACTGATTGGATTCAAAATTCTGACTTCTGACTCCTGAATTCTGACTTCTGAATTCTGACTCCTGCTTCAATCTACAACTCGAACCCGATCGCCATCTTTGAGATAACCTGCACCATCAACGACAACGCGATCGCCTAACTGTAACCCACTCTTGATTTCCACTGTGTCGTTATTACCAGGATCTCCCAACTCGACTTTCTGGCTGCTGACAGCATTTTCACCCGATAAGATGAATACAATTACACTTGCGTCAGCTTGGGACTGCACTGCTTTTTGTGGCACTACCATTTTCATCCCTGAGTTAGTGGTAATTGCAGCACTAGCAAACATTCCTGGTTTCAGTAAAGTTGTTGGTGGTAAGTCAATTTTCACTGTCGCTTCCCGTCTTTGATCGTTCAGCTGTGGTTGTATATCTCTGACTCGTCCTTGCGATCGCACCCGCCGATCGACATCAGAAGTAATTTGCACCGATGCGCCAATTTTCACCTGAGTTAGTTGAGTTTCGGGCACCTTCGCCTGAAGTTCTAGCTTTTCATCTCGGATAATCGAAAATAGTTTTTGTGTGCCACCAATCACGGTTCCCACCTGGGTTTGCGGCGGTACACCAGTCACATCACCAACTCTAGCTAGTTTTTCGGCGATTACTCCCGAAACCGGCGCACGTACCACAGTTTGTCCCAACTGAGTTTGCAGTTGTTGCACCTTGGCAGCACTGCTTTTGACATCGGCTTTGGCTTTATTGACGATCGCTTGGGCGTTATTAATGTTAGCTTGGGCACTGCCGATATTAGCCTGGGCACTACGTATATTTTCTTGGGACAGGTTCACAACTTCTATGGCAGTTTTCACATTGTAGGAACGAGTATCAAGTTCTTGTTTGCTAATTGTCCCAGAGTCAGCGAGTTGTTGATAGCGCTGATAATTCTTGCCTGCTTCCTCTAACCTCGCCTTAGCTTGAGCTAAATCGGCTTGTCTTTGCTGGACTATTGCTTTATTTGATGCCAAATCTGCTTGTTTCGATGCCACATCTGCTTGTTTCGATACCACATCTGCTTGTTTCGATTCTACATCTGCTTTTGCTTGGCTAATTTGGCTTTGCAGTATGGAACCATCTAACACCGCCAATACTTGACCTTGTTTGACAAAAGCTCCTTCTTTGACATTTGCGGGGATGCTTTTAATTTGTAAACCGTTTGTTTGCGGTAGTACCGGAATTAAATCACTCGCCGCTACAGTCCCAGTCGTTTTAAGGGTACGGACAACACGGGCAGTTTCTACTGTGGCGACAGTGACTGTCATCGCTGGGTTAACTTTTTTATCCGCTACGGCGCTTTGTTGACGGGATGGAAAACGATTTAATAGACTCATCACAACCAAGGCGATCGCAATTCCTAAACCAGTACCCAAGAATAATGGCTTCAACCATGCCCTGGTTTGTTTTTGATCTGATTTGCTTAAAAAACTCCTATCTTCAGAGGTTATAGCTTCTTCCACCTCAACTTCTGAAAGACTTTCATCGCTCACAGTTTCACCTCTACTTGCTGTCTGTCTATCCATACCAAATTTTGGTATTTTCTTAAGAAAACTTGAAGTTTATTTACTTCGATATCAACTATGACGTATTTCATAGTAAATGTCTTTGATCTGCAATAGTATATAATACAACTTTCTCACTAAGAGAAATTACTACTAAAAAGCGATCATAAATTTTATGTAAGTTATGATACAAAAAATTCTCTAATCTTATAGAACTACTCTATGTCACACACCATCTCTATTTAGATCACTGTCAACCAAGGCTTAGATATGAAAAACTGATATAGCTCATCTAGATTTATCTAATTAGAATCGAAAGTATTTATGTACCTTGGTACACCAGGAAATTATTCTTTATACGTAATCAACCATTTCTCTAAAGCCTTTGTTTTGCCAAAAGCCGTGTATCCAGGTACAGATAAAGCTAGCGTCTACAGCTACACGTGAGTTACAAAGGAGCAAACTCCATTGCCTTAGATTCCAGCAAGGGTAGCCTTGATTATGGAATTTTGAAATCAATCAAATCAATAAAAAATTGGTATTTACCAGAGTAAGCAGATATGTTCAATGCCACTGAAATTTTAATTGATGCCTTTGTAAATGAAATTCGAGACGGCTACCGTCGCACTTATGGCTGCTTTAAAAATGATTATCAGGATATTATCGCCTGGGCAGGTAACATGGCTTTGGAAAACATTGCCAATAGCGACGCCCTTTATCACAATGTTGAACACACAGTCCTAGTCGCCCTAGTGGGGCAAGAAATTTTACGTGGTAAACATATTAGGGAAGGCGGTGTTTCCAGTGAAGACTGGTTGCATTGTATTATTTCCTTAGTGTGTCACGATATTGGCTACGTTAAAGGGGTTTGTCGGCAAGACCGAGAAACAGCAAACTTATATGCTACAGGTAAAAATGGCAGAATGATTTCTGTGGCTGCTGGTGCTTCTGATGCCAGTTTGACGCCGTATCATGTTGATAGAGCCAAGCTTTTTATTGATGAGCGTTTTGGAGGTCACAAGTTAATAGATGCTGAGGCAATTAAGAGCAATATTGAATTGACTCGATTTCCGGTACCTGCGGCAGAAGATCATCAAGATACAAGGTGTTTTGCCGGATTAGTCCGGGCTGCTGATTTAATTGGTCAACTAAGCGACCCGCGTTACCTGAAGAAAATTACTTCTTTATTTTACGAATTTGAAGAAACTGGTGTAAATAAAGTTTTGGGCTATAAAACCCCTGCCGATTTACGCAATAACTACGCTAAGTTTTACTGGAATGGCGTATATCCCTATATTCAAGAAGGACTGCATTACCTATCATTGACACAACAGGGAAAACAAATTCTTGCAAATCTTTACTCAAACGTGTTTGTTGTGGAACATGAAAAACAACAAGAAGAACAGCAGAGGTATTTAGAAAAGTTAGCAGTTAAGAGCTAAGAGTTGGGAGTTAGGAGTTTAGGAGTTGAAAATTATTAATCATGAGTTATGAATTAAGATAAAAACTTAATAACTCATAACTCCTAACTTATAACTCCTAACTACTATGGATTGGTGGCGACGACTTAAGAAAAATCCTTTGGCACGATTTGGGGCTATTTTACTGTTAATTTTCTATATAGGAGTAATTGCAGCTGATTTCGTAGCTCCTTATGACCCCTATGCTTCACAGCCTAATGGTTCACTGCTGCCACCAACTAAGATCCACTGGGTTTCTCAGTCAGGGCAGTTTATCGGCCCCCATGTTTATCCGACGACTCAGGGAGATACTAATTTAGAAACAGGCGATCGCAAACTCATTGTAGACTTCAAAAATCCATCACCTCTGCGTCTATTTGTCTCCGGGCCAGAATACCGATTGTTGCAGATGAGTTTGCCATTACCCCCGAAGTGGGATGAAGTCACGATCTTTCCTGGTATTCCCTTAAATTGGCATTTATTTGGGACAACAAGTGGCACAAAAGTCAACATATTGGGTACTGATGACCAAGGGCGCGACCAATTCAGCCGCCTTTTACATGGCGGTCGCATCAGTATGTTTATCGGGATTTTTGGCATTATCATTACCTATCCCCTTGGTTTGCTCATTGGGGGAATTTCTGGCTATTTCGGCGGTGTAACTGATAGCCTAATTATGCGCTTGGCAGAAGTGCTAATGACTTTCCCTAGTATTTATCTTTTGGTGACATTGGGCGCAGTCTTACCAGCGGGTTTAAGTAGTACCCAGCGCTTTTTGTTGATTGTGGTGATTACTTCCGTTATTAGCTGGGCTGGTTTAGCACGAGTCATTCGGGGACAGGTACTATCAATTAAAGAGCGAGAATTTGTCCAAGCTTCGCGTGCAATGGGCGGGAACCCACTTTATATCATCCTCCGCCATGTTTTACCGCAAACGGCTAGTTATGTAGTTATCTCTGCGACTCTTGCAATTCCCAGCTTTATTGGTGCAGAGGCGATATTGAGTCTCATCGGCTTGGGTATTCAACAACCAGACCCCTCTTGGGGAAATATGCTTTCTCTGGCTAGCAATGCTTCAATTTTGGTGTTGCAACCTTGGCTAATTTGGCCGCCGGCTGTGCTGATTATCCTCACAGTGCTGGCATTCAACTTACTCGGTGATGGGCTGAGAGATGCACTTGACCCGCGCAGTTTAAGAAGATAAGCCTTCAATAAATAGCAAATGGGTACTCCGATATAGCAAATGCGATCGCCCTTTGATGTCGCTTAATGTGGGGTTAACCGACATTGCGTTAAAAGCGGCTAATTTAAAGCAATATACGTTGGTTAATGCGGGGGGTGAGTGGTGGATGAATTTGAAGAATTTATCAGGGGACGTGCTTTGGCTCAATTATTAGAGCAAGAAGCTGGAGTTGCCAAAAGATTGTAAGAATAATACTATCAAGTGGCCGCAGAACAGAACTTAAGCAAGAAAAGTGTTTGTGTTTAAAAGTTTTAAATGTGTTCGTGCCTAAAGTTTGCTAAGAAAATCAAGTAACAAAAATTTGATTAATTCGTTTTTAATGCTGTATTTGTGAGGTTTTCAGCCGCCTGTTCGTCGCAACTGACTTGCGCGGTCGAGTCTATCTCAATAGATTTGTATAAGATTGGAATTAATGATCCTTAAATAAATAATCTGATAAAAGATGATAAATATTGATTTATCAAAAGCTTTCCAAACAGGTCAAAGGCTAAATACACGATTTGGTATTTTTATTCTTAATCCCTATAAAATTGGGAAACTAAACTTAACTTCAGGAAAATTAATAGCTTGTGATCCCCTAGTTTTTCCTGGCACAGACCCCTTTAGTCCCAATTTTAAGACTGGTTGTTATCCAGTTTTTTTGAGCATTGCACGCAACCTTAATAACGAAGAACCAATGGTTGCTTATGCTATGGTTCAGATTAGCGAAGTAACCGCAGTGCGATGGGAATTAGCTACTAGAGTTGGTGAAAAATTAAGTGATTTAAAAGAAGGAGAGGGATTTTTTGGTTATGGAGTTGATTCTGGAATAGGGTGCTTTATGGATGCGGATGCTGCTCAAATTATTATTAATAATACTTGGGAAACAGAAATTTATGAACACACTTTAGCTTGCAAACTAGATAATTTACTCGAAGAAGAAAATAGCCTTGGCGTAATGTTGGCTAATATGTGTGTCAATGAGTTCAATAAAGCAAATGTTATTGCATTTGCAACGGCGTTGGGTGATGGGTTTTATTATACTTACTTTGGATACGATACGAATAATAATGTTGTTAACGTTATTACAGTGAGTTTATCTGGATATCTCCAGTAATAAAAAAGTAATAATATTTTCTGATATTTAACTCGAAACTATAAAAGACAAGGTTTTCAGTTGCCATTACTGTGTACCTTGATTGCGAGGTCGAAACTAAAGCAAACGCAATAGAAAAAATTAAATTGGTGCTGCTTAATAACATTCATAAGTAGACGAAACAGAAGGTTTTGCTACGATATAAAGTTAGCTTTCAATTGTTTAACTCCTTTGCCTGACTAATGAAAAGTTTTTTCTAAATCATTAAGTCGGTAGGCACGAGCAAACTAATATATTTTTAGTTTTGTAAAAACAGTGAAATAGTGAATATTATCTCAAAGATGTGAATAAAATTATTGGGATTTTAGCTAGTGGCATTTCTCAAGAAATTTAATATCGAATTCGCGGATCTACATAAGCGTTTAAAATATCAATCAAAATGCTGGCACTGACAACGATCGCACCAAAAAACACCAGCACTCCCTGGACTGTGGGATAATCGCGATCGGCGATCGCTTGATAAAGTCGATTAGCTAAACCAGGCCAAGAAAATGTTACCTCTGTCAAAATAGCTCCACCCAACAGAGACGCAAAAGTTAATCCCAAGACTGTAATCACTGGAATTAAAGCATTCTTTAAAGCGTGAGAGGCTAAAATCTTATTTTCACCAATACCTCTAGCTCTAGCCGCTTCTACATAATCTGCTTGCAAAGTTTGCTTTAAATTCACTCGCACAATTCGCTCAAAAATCCCACTGAGCAAAATTCCTAGTGTGAGACTCGGTAGAGCCAGATGGTGTAAGGATGTGAAAAACTGAGTGAAATTTCCACCGAGCAAGCTATCAATTGTATACAATCCAGTGACAGTAGTCGGAGCCGATAGATTGGGCGGAAACCGGTTGGAATTAGGAAACCAACCCAATTGGACTGAGAAAATCAACTGCAAAAGCATTCCCGCCCAAAACATCGGAAGTGCGTAGGTGATGATCCCAAATAAGCGCCCGCCGACATCAAAATATGTCCCAGGACGGGAAGCTGAAAGAGTTCCAACTGCAATGCCGACGATGAGTGCAACCGCCATACTACATACTGCTAACTCCACTGTCGCCGGGAAATATTGCCCAATGATGTCCCAGACATTTTGTCCGCGACTCATTAAGGAGGTTCCCAAGTCAAAGCGCAGTATGCTTCCCAAATAATTTAGATACTGTAGCCACAACGGAAGGTTTAAACCAAGTTGTTTTCGCAATTCTTCTTTAGCTGCTTCTGGCGCACGTCCACCAAGAATTGCATCTGCTGGATCTCCTGGTGTTGCTCTTAGTAAGAGAAATACAATGGTGATGATCGTTAATAGTTGAAGTGGCGCAAGAAGCAACCGAGAAATAATGTAATATTGTAAAGCTTTAGAACGAGACATAAGGAATTTAAAGTTTAAGATTCAAAATACAATTTTAGGAACTATTTTAGCTATCACCTAAATATATATTAAACATGAAATTTTTATTGAATAGTCAAAAGTCAATGGTCAACAGTTATTACTAATGACCAATGACTAATACTTCGACTACGCTCAGTACAAGTGACCAATGACTACTTTTTAAGTGTCTGGTAAACCAAAATTTGGGTAGGGTTAAGTTTTACGCCATTAACACCATTTCGGGCAAATACATAGTCTTTGTTTTGCCATAAAGGAACATAAGGTACATCAGTAGTAACTTGCGTTTGAATTTCGGTAAAAATTTTCTGACGCGCTTCGGGATTTTGTTCTTTGCGTTGCCCATCAATCAGTTTATTTATGGCTTCGTTATAGTAGAACGAACCCTGAGTTTGACTGCCTCCATCTTCGCATCCTTTCGCAGCAGAACCTTTGTCACAAGACAAAAATGGCTGGACGTAATTATCTGGATCTAAAAAGTCTGGATACCAATCAAGTAAAGCTGCCGGATACAAACCTTTGGCAATATCTTTAAAGAAGGCAGGCCCTTCCGCTTGGGTAATTTCAAATTGCAGTATTCCATCCATTTTGACATCCACAAGAGATTTGAGTGTCTGTGCTGCCAAACTCCGAGTAGGTGAACTAGAAGGATACCAAACTTGCACTTTTGCAGGATTCTCTTTGGAGAAGCCAGCGGTAGTTAATAATTTTTTAGCTTGATCGAAGTTAGCATCGCCATATTTATCTTTGAATAATGGCACAGAAACTTTAAATGTTGTGGGAATCATGCTATATAGCGGATCTGCTTGACCAAGTAACACCCGCTCATTTAAAAGTGGACGGTCAATTATGGATGCGATCGCTTGTCTTACCTCTAATTTATCTAAAGGCTTTTGATTCCGGTTTAATACCAAATAACTTACTACACTACCTTCAGCTGCGATCGCTTGCCAATCTCCTTTTTTACCACCTTCTTCCAAACTCCGATTTTGATCTGGCTGTAGCGATAGATAAGCTACATCCACCGCGCCTGTACGGAAAGCATTAAACAAATTAACTGGACTAGTTTGAATTTGGAGATTAACACCCTTGTTACCTGGTTTTTCTCCCCAGTATTTATCAAACACATCAAATCGGATGGAATCAGTACCATACTGTCCTAATTTGTAAGGGCCAGTTCCCACAAAAATATTCGGCTTGAATTTACCAGCGCCGACTTCATAAGCTTTTGGCGAAACGGCACAAATTCCAGGAAATGCCAGCAGTGAGGGAAAAGCTGCAAAGGGCTTTTTCAACTTGATGGTTAACTCATACTCGCTTGTAGGTTTGATAGAATCTACTATATCAGCTAGTAAGAATGAGGGTTTTCCTTTATTTTCAATAAATCGCTGAATGGTAAAGGCCATTGCTTGAGCATTGAAGGGAGTCCCATCGTGAAAAACGACTCCCTGACGTAAGGGGATGGTATAAGTTAAGCCGTCTTGACTGACTTTGGGTAATGCTGTAGCTAGTTGGGGTTGAATTTCGGTGCTTCCTGGTTCGTAGTTGTAGAGGCGATCGCTCATATTAAACACCAAGCCTAAAGATGCTAACTCATAAGCATCAGCCGGATCAAGGGTTCTGGGCTTTGCTGTTGTACCGATAGTAATACGACCATCACCTGTAGGGGTATTTACAGAACCGGATGGTGGCGTAGAAGGTTGCGGACGAGGAGCGCAACTAACAACTAAAAATAAACATAGACAGAACAAAGATAGGAATTGTGTAATCCGACCCCACCGTTTCACGGACAAGGAAAACCAGGTCATAGCAATAATATATTTGATATCAGCGGTCAGCAATTTTACTATATTTATGACTCTTATGCTGAATCTTCACAATTTAGAGTGGTTCTTGTTTCGATGGAACCCTCCGTAGCCATCTCAATCAAAAATTGGTGGCGGATACTCAACTTCATAATTAAGTTTACTGCTACTGTGTGATGCCTACGCCCATGCACTGTTTGGTTACAAAAAATCATTGATAAAATACAGAACTTGAAATTTAGGATTTGTTAAGTATTGAAAAGTTTTTTTTATTTAATTAAATTTTTACAACATTGGTTAAATTTGTCTTAAATTCATGGTTACTAGGAAAATAGGTCTTGTTAAGGTTTGACCTTAGCCCAAGTAGTGTACGTTGAGATTTTAAATGTTGCTGCTTGGGAACAGATACCGATAGAGCGGTTTATCGTCAAGATTGGCTGTATTGTCAAAAAGAAGAGTGTTTGAACATCAGCGACTAAAGCGATCGCGATATTGTTAACAGCAGATTGAAAGTCGAAATAGTGAGACTAAGACCGTGAAGTATTTCTTTCTATCTGAGGGATGGGCAGTTGCAAGAGTTTGGGCATCTGATGGACTCTGGCAAATAACTGCATGGCGACGCCAACCAGATATTCAGCGCATGAATATTTGTTTAGTCGAAGAAAATGAATTGCTCTGGCTTTATCGAGTTGAAGAAGCCGTTTTAACCGTAGAAGTGAAGCCAACAACACCAGTAATTGGTAGTCAGACCATCGGTCAAGTAGTACTCAAGCGTCTGATGAGCGCTGAACAGGTAATCGAACGCCTGGGTACAGCCGAGGCGAAGTGTCAACTGCAAAATATCCACTTGGTGGTTCAGTAGATATGGGGCATGGGGAGCAGAGGGGATAAAACTTATTACAACTTCTCTTCTCCCCTGCTCCCCTGCTCCCCTGCCTCCCCACTCCTCGTAAAGAAAAGATAAGAAAATTTAATCCCTGACGAGTATTGGTAGCGAAAAAACTTGGAGATGCTACGCGATCGCATCAATTTACACGCTTGCAAACAATTCCATCAATAGTTACACTTTTTAAAACATTCTCATTTTTGCTTGGCGATGGCTACCCTACATAGGTAAACCTCCCGAAGCGAGTAAGCATTGCCAAAGCACCCACGGTGTATGACTTATTAAGACTAAGCTGTGGTAATACTCTGGCTCTGGCAATAACAAAAAACAAGAGAGAGTTTTATGAGTGGCGATTTTCGTCTCTCATAACCTCAGTAAGAAAATTGCTTTGTAAACTAACTCATCGAGGAGGAGCGTAGTCGATGGGACTACCCTGGTACCGAGTACATACAGTCGTTCTGAATGATCCAGGGCGACTGATTTCTGTACACTTAATGCACACAGCCTTAGTAGCAGGCTGGGCTGGTTCGATGGCACTCTACGAACTAGCTGTTTTTGACCCTAGCGATGCAGTTCTCAACCCAATGTGGCGTCAAGGGATGTTCGTCCTACCCTTTATGGCACGTTTGGGCGTCACCCAATCTTGGGGTGGTTGGAACGTTACTGGTGGACCATCAAGCGATCCTGGCTTCTGGTCATTTGAAGGCGTTGCTGCCGCTCATATTGTTCTTTCCGGTCTGCTATTTTTAGCCGCCGTATGGCACTGGGTTTACTGGGATTTGGAACTCTTTAGAGATCCCCGCACTGGTGAACCGGCTCTCGACTTGCCAAAAATGTTTGGCATTCACCTGTTCTTATCTGGTCTACTTTGTTTTGGATTTGGTGCTTTTCACGTCACCGGGCTATTTGGGCCGGGGATATGGGTTTCTGACGCCTATGGTATAACTGGCGCAGCACAGGCAGTAGCACCAGAATGGGGGCCAGATGGCTTTAACCCCTATAACCCTGGTGGCATTGCGGCTCACCACATTGCCGCTGGTGTTGTTGGTATTATTGCAGGCTTATTCCACCTGACAGTTAGACCCCCCGAACGGCTCTACAAAGCCCTACGGATGGGGAACATTGAAACAGTACTTTCTAGCAGTATTGCAGCAGTCTTCTTCGCTGCTTTCGTGGTTGCTGGTACTATGTGGTACGGTAACGCCGCCACACCCATAGAATTGTTTGGTCCCACCCGCTATCAATGGGATCAAAGCTACTTCCGTCAAGAAATTCAGCGCCGCGTCCAAACTAGTGTTGCTCAAGGTGCAACCCTTGACCAAGCCTGGTCGCAAATTCCCGAAAAGCTGGCTTTCTATGATTATGTTGGTAATAGCCCCGCTAAAGGCGGTCTATTCCGTACAGGGCCTATGGTGAAGGGTGATGGTATTGCCCAATCTTGGCAAGGTCACGCCGTATTCAAAGATTCTGAAGGACGGGAATTGACCGTGCGTCGTCTCCCCAACTTCTTTGAAACCTTCCCAGTGATTTTGACTGATGCAGATGGAATTGTCCGCGCTGACATTCCCTTCCGTCGGGCAGAATCTAAGTATAGCTTCGAGCAATCTGGTGTCACCGTTAGTTTCTACGGTGGCAATCTGAATGGTCAGACCTTTACAGAGCCAGCTGATGTGAAGAAGTACGCCCGTAAGGCTCAAGGCGGTGAAATCTTTGAATTTGACCGAGAAACCTTGAACTCTGATGGTGTATTCCGCACCAGTCCTAGAGGTTGGTTTACCTTTGGACACGCCGTATTTGCTCTGCTGTTCTTCTTTGGTCATCTCTGGCATGGCGCTCGGACAATCTACCGAGACGTATTTGCTGGTGTTGACGCGGATCTTGAAGAGCAAGTTGAGTGGGGTCTGTTCCAGAAAGTGGGTGACAAATCAACCCGCCGGAAAGAAGCCCTTTAATTTCAGTGCTGAGTTCTGAGTGCTAAATTCTGAGTTAAGGCTCTGACTTAGCACTCAGGTGACTCAGCATTAAAAACTTTAACAACTGGCTGGATAAAGAGGAAATCGTAATAATGGAAAGCGTTGCGTACATCTTGATTTTTACTCTGTGTATAGGTACTCTCTTCTTTGCGATCGCATTTCGCGAACCCCCTCGCTTTGAGAAACCAAAAGATAAGTAGATCCTATCCATAGACTTTTAAGCGGATTTAATCTTAATATCCGTTGCTACTAAGTATGGTGGCAACGGATATTATTGTGTTCGTCCTTTGTTGGTTTTCACTACTAAGTAAATGACAAATCATTTTTATATTGTGATATAATTTCCAATCTTGGGAGTAGATATGTGTTAATGCTAGCTTTTCTGCGCTAGGATAAAAAAGGATGTTTTGTGTAAGCTGCCATAATACTGCTTACATAACACATCGCGCTTGTCGCACCACCTTTACGGAGACTAGAACCAGGAACAAATCAGCATGGTCAATCAGAATTTAACCGCTACAGAAATTGGATTCACTCACGAAGATTTCGCTGCTCTACTTGACAAATACGATTATCATTTTAGCCCTGGTGATGTTGTCCCAGGAACAGTTTTCAGTATAGAGCCGCGCGGCGCTCTGATTGACATTGGTGCTAAAACCGCAGCATATATACCTATACAAGAAATGTCTATTAACCGGGTGGATAGCCCGGAAGAAGTATTACAGTCAAACGAAACACGCGAATTTTTCATTCTTACCGATGAAAACGAAGATGGTCAATTAACCCTTTCCATTCGCCGTATTGAATATATGCGGGCTTGGGAACGCGTGCGGCAGTTGCAAGCAGAAGATGCTACTGTCCGTTCTGGCGTGTTTGCAACCAATCGTGGTGGAGCATTGGTACGAATTGAGGGATTACGTGGCTTTATCCCCGGTTCTCATATCAGTACCCGCAAACCAAAAGAAGAATTGGTAGGTGAAGATTTACCATTGAAATTCTTAGAGGTTGATGAAGAACGTAACCGCTTAGTTCTATCTCATCGTCGAGCGCTGGTTGAGCGGAAGATGAACCGCCTAGAAGTCGGCGAAGTAGTAATAGGTACTGTTCGTGGCATCAAACCCTACGGTGCTTTCATCGACATCGGCGGCGTGAGTGGTCTACTACACATTTCTGAGATTTCCCACGAACATATTGATACACCTCATAGCGTGTTCAATGTCAATGATGAAGTGAAAGTTATGATCATTGACTTGGATGCAGAAAGGGGTCGCATTTCCCTATCTACCAAGCAGCTAGAACCCGAACCCGGCGACATGATTAAAAACCGGGATTTGGTCTACGATAAGGCAGAAGAAATGGCTGCTAAGTATCGCGAACAGCTATTAGCCAAGCAGCAAGGTGCTACTGCTGCGGCTGCACCTGCGGAAGTTCTTGCAGACGAAGATATTCCACCAGCAACAGAACTTGACGAAGATATTCCACCAGCAACAGAGCTTGACGAAGATATTCCAGTAGTTGCGGCAATTGAAACAGAGATTCCAGCAGCGACAGAAACTGAAGAAGAAATTCCAGCAGCGACGGAAACTGAAGAAGAAATTCCAGCAGTTCCAGCAGCTATTGAAGAGTAATAAATTTTTTATAGTTTTACTTGTCTTTAAGTAAGAGTATTAAATCATTTTATAAAGAGGGAAAAACCCTCTTTTTTTATGTGGAGAATCGCTGAAAGTGAAGAGTTGGGAGTAGTTAGAAGTTAAATATTATGGCAACCATTAAATGTAAAAATACCACTTTTGATAATATCCAGGCAATTTTGTTTGACAAAAACGGTACTCTAGAAGATTCAGAAACGTATTTGCGATCGCTAGCACAAAAAGCAGCAAGATTAATAGATGCTCAAATTCCTGGAACTGGGGAACCCCTATTAATGGCATTTGGCATCAATGGCAATTTTCTAGATCCCGCAGGTTTAATATCAGTAGCAAGCCGCCGCGAAACAGAAGTTGCGGCTGCGGCATATATTGCCGAAACAGGAAGAGGATGGTTTGAGTGCTTAAAAATAGCCCGTCAAGCTTTAGATGAAGCGGAAAAATACATTGGACAAACTCCTTCACCACTGTTTGTAGGTAGCTTAGACTTGTTGAAATATCTACGGGAAGGGGGTTTGAAACTTGGCATTCTCTCAGCTGCGACAACTGAAGAAGTACGTAATTTTGTAGCCAATCACCAGTTAAGTGATTATATCCAGTTAGAAATGGGCGTAGATGAAGGGCCGAGTAAACCAGATCCAGTGTTATTTTTGCAAGCTTGCCAAGCTTTGGGAGTTGAACCGAACGCTACCTTGATGGTGGGTGATGCAGTTGGTGATATGCAAATGGCGCGTAATGCTAAAGCCGCAGGTTGTATTGGTATCACTTGGGTAGGTAAGTCAGATCATGTCCGAGGTGCAGATGTGGTGATTAATCAACTTGATGAAATCCAGATTTTAGAGGATTAATTTAGACGATTTTATTCTTCTTTCTTCTCTTCTAAATTGGTTATCTTTGTATTTGGCAGAAGGATATGGTCTTCCTGATTGTGTCTTTCTTCTTTCTTTTCTTGTACAACTTGAGTAGCATATATTTCCACATCTCGCTGAATAATATCTTCTACATGACTTGCAAATAGATTAAATGCCTGTTCGTGGCTTGGATAAATACGATAAGGGCCCGTCAACTGTGAGAATTGCCACCCTTGGGTTTTCAAAGACTCAACTGTTCGGCGATAGTGTCGCCAGCGTTCTCCATAGTGAAAAAACTCTTCAATGGCAGCACTAATAGCAACTATTTGGCTCAAACCAAAAGTTGACCACATAATGATATCCCTGTTGTTAGGTTTGAAATTAGTGTTGATATTTAAACTTACCAATGCTGGGAGAATTACACCACCAATAATAGTTGTTATCCGTAAAAAATAATGGCGATCGCGCGATAAATTTGCCTTCCTTTCCATCCAGAGTACTTGGTCTAACCAGCGCGATCGCAAAAAATGTTTTTGCACATCACCTAAATTAATACCTGCAAATAACTTGTTAAAATCTTCTTTTAAAAATTCGTGATAACTATCTTTTTTAGCCATTTTTTACTCCTCATTAGAAAGTAACCCCTTAATTACTTTGCCTAAACTCTCAACTCCTTTCTCTAAGTCGATTAAGTCGATGTATTGTAATGTACCAGATTTAGCTAGCTTTTCGGCTCGTTCATCAGTAGCCTTTCCACGCAAAGCATCTGCAAGTATATCTGCGGTTCTACCACTACCAGCAATCACAATAACTAACCTTCCACTATCAACGCTAGAAAACGCATCCTTAAAGGTAATTTCACCACCGTTTAAGAGTAGTGTCACCGAAGGTGCATCATTGGCCAGCATAGTCGCAACGCAAGATATCCAAGGAGACTCGTCGCCCCAATCATTACCAGGAACTAGCACGAAATGAGTATGGTTTGGCTCTAAGGGTATTAAATCAGCAGCAGTTTCTGAATAGTTAGGTAAAGCCACTTTACTTTCGGGTGTCACACCAACCAAAGCAAACTTAGCACCTATCTGGGTACGAGCCGCACCCATCATTCGCATAATTCCTACATCCGTACCTCCATCGACGACATAAGCCCCTAAAGTTTCGGCAATGGGGGCTAAAACTTCCACAAACAACCTTTGAATTCGGAGAAAGTCAGCTTCACTGATGTTACTTGCACCCCCCACTACTACTAAAACAGGACGCGAACCGCCAAGCCCTATTTCCTCAAGAGCATTTGGCAATTCCGCTTGCTGCTCAACTTGAATAGCTAATGCTGTTTGCCCATTGTCAAAGGTAAGTTTTAAACAACTTTTCATTTTTTAAAAATATTGACTGCTGAGGTTTTCCAGCGTAGTGCTTCGCAGTCCTTTTCTGCAAGTGTTGTATTCCGTTCTCACCAAAAGGACTCTCTTTTTCTAGCATAAATTGCTGCATTCTTAATTTCGTAAGCTTTTTAGCTTATTTTGTCGCCACGTCAGATGTTATCAGTAATTTTTACTTGCTACTTGTTAAAGGAATAACGATGGTAAACTCTGTTCCATATCCTGGAGTAGAATAAACTTCAATAGTTCCTCGATGTTTATCTACAACAATTTGATAAGCGATCGCCATTCCTAATCCGATTCCTTTACCCACAGGTTTAGTAGTGAACATATAGTCAAATACTCGTTGCTTTACCTCTTCTGACATCCCAATACCATTATCGGAAATCTGAATAATCACTTGTTTTTCATCAGTGAGTTCAGTCTGAATGCGAATTTGTCCTTCATTCTTTACTAATGACTCTTCTATAGCATCAATTGCATTCACTAGAACATTCATAAACACCTGATTGAGTTGCCCCGCATAGCATTCTACTAGGGGTAAATCACCGTACTTCTTAACGATCTGAATTTCTGGTTGATTAGGCGTGGCTGTCAGGCGATGATTCAGAATCATCAGAGTGTTTTCTAATCCTTCATTAATGTCTACAAATTTCATATCTGCCTCATCAAGGCGCGAGAAATTACGCAGCGACAGCACAATTTGACGAATGCGCTTGGTTCCCACTTGCATCGATGCCATTAACTTAGGTAAATCTTCTGCCAGAAACTCAATATCAAGGTCTTGGATGCGATCGCTAATTTCGGGTGTAGGATTTGGGTAGGTTTGTTGATAAAGCTTGAGCAAATCGAGGATGTCTTGGCTGTAAACGCTAGCATGGTTGAGGTTGGCATGAATAAAATTAGCAGGATTATTGATTTCATGTGCCACTCCAGCAACCAATTGTCCCAGGCTAGACATTTTTTCGGTGTGGATTAGTTGAGCTTGGGTATTTTGCAATTCTTTCAGGGTTTTGCTGAGTTGTTGCGCCTGCTGGCTAGAAACAAAGGCGCGATCGCGAATCTGTTCATATAGTTGTACTTGTCGCCATGCACTAATCAACCCAACTACCAACAATCCTCCTAAAACTGTAGCCAACAGGTTCAACGCCTGCAATGGCGATTCAATATTTTCTTTTGGCACAATTAACGCTACTGACCAATTTGCCTCTCTCAGGGGAGTGTAAGCAACATAACTCCACTTACCATCCAGTTGAAGCAATTCAATATTTGTGCGTTTATCTACCATTTTTTGGCTAATTTCAACTAATCTGGGATTACGCGAGTTCAGAAAACTCTTGGCAGCTTTTTCGGGTGTACCAATTAGTTCCGTGTTGGGATGAGCGATGGGAATTCCTTGAGAATTAAGCGCAAAGGCATAGCTGCCTTTACCTTGATGTAAATTGCTGATGACCTCAACGACCCGATTAATTGGAATTCCTCCCATTAAAACACCTGCTGGCTTTGTACCTCTTTCGGCAGGAATCGGTGAACTAATCTGAATTTGTAATTGATTGCTTGTACGTCCAAGAATTGGATCGGCAGCTACCGTGTCACCCGCCATACTCCGCTGAAAAAATTCTCGGTCTTTAACATTTGGAGCACCTCCTTGAGTATTAATCAATGAACCATCCGGTACGGCAAACGCGATGAGCAAAAACAGTTGCAGCCGCTTCAACTCAGATTGCAAGTAAGGTTCCATCGCAGACCAATCTAGCGATCGCACCACAACAGAATTTGCCAAAGTCTTAATTTCTGTCTTCCGAATGGCTAGCCAGTTATCGATATCATCTTCACCTTGCCGTGTTTTTAACAGTGCTTGCTCCTTGAGACTATCGAGTAGCAATCCCTTAACAATCTTGTAACTAGTGATAGCTGTGGCGCTAATGCTAATGGATAAAATCACCACAATTGATAACAATAGTAAGTTTCGCGATCGCTTTTTCAAAGAATAGTAGTTTTTGTTGATTTTAGCACTCCATCGGGGATTAATTTTCAACCAGATTTTTCGCATTTTAAGCATCATCGTTGCTTTACTCCAAGTTAAAATTTAAAAAGTAAAAATGAAAAGTGCTGAGTAAACTAGAAATTACTCAGCACTCATAACTCATAACTCAGCACTAATTATTGTTGTTGAGTAGAGATTTGAATGACAAACTCTGTCCCCTTTCCAAGTTCGGAAGTACAAGAGAGCGAACCACCATGTGCTTCTACCACAATTTGACGAGCGATCGCTAATCCTAATCCAGTGCCTTTTCCGACAGGTTTGGTGGTGAACAAATGGTCAAATACTTTTTGTTTAACCTCTGGTGACATCCCCACGCCATTATCAGCAATCTTAATCAAAATATTCTGACCTGAGTCTGCTACACGAGTTTGAATGGTGATGCAATTGGGGTTAGCAAGAATCGCTTCCAAACTCCGTTCTGCATTGTGTTGTTCAAGTGCATCAATGGCATTTGCTAACAAGTTCATAAACACCTGATTAAGTTGTCCAGCAAAGCATTCCACGAGGGGTAGTTTGCCATAATTCTTCACCACCTCAATTGCCGGACGGTTTTCATTAGCTTTTAAACGGTGTCTGAGAATCAGAATACTGCTGTCAATGCCTTCGTGAATATCAAAGGGAACTTTATAATCCTTATCTGCTCTAGAAAAGGTTCGCAAACTGGTACTAATACTGCGGATACGGCTAACACCCAATTTCATCGAGTCTAGCAATTTAGGTAAATCTTCACGTAAATAATTCAGGTCGATGGCATCAATTTCATCTTGAATATCTAAACCAGGATTGGGAAACTTTTCTTGATAAAGATTAATTAGACCCAACAAATCTTTGACATAATCTTTGGCTGGTTCTAAGTTGCCAGCAATGAAGCCGACAGGATTGTTAATTTCATGGGCAACACCTGCTACCAAGTTACCAAGGGCAGACATTTTTTCACCTTGCACTAATTGTAATTGCATCGTTTGGAGTTCTTGTAATGCTTGCTCTAATTGTTGCTTTTGGTGTTGTAGCAATTTTTGTGATTGCTGGTATTTAGTGATATCTTCAGACGTTCCCAGGATGCCAAAAACGTTTCCTTCTCTATCTTTTAGGGGAATTTTATTTGTATTAGACCAGATTTGTTTTCCGTCTGCTTGCTGTAATGTTTCAATAATATTTAGTTCAGCTTGTCCAGATTCCATAATGCGGCGATCGCACTCTACATACCAATCTGATTCCTCGCGAGTCCAAGATAAATCGTAGTCTGTTTTAGCAACAACATTTTCTGGTATTCCTACACCCGAAGCTTGAGCAAAGTTATGATTACAGCCTAAATAAACACTATTGCGGTCTTTCCAGAAAACAGATTGGGGGATGTTATCCATAATTAACCGCAAGAATTGTTGCGTCTGTCCCAAGTTTTCTAGAGTATTTTGTGCTTGCTGATAAAGTCGGGCATTTTCTAGGGAGATTGCAGCTTGAGTGCATAATAGATTGAGAATTTCGACGCGATCGCTAGTAAAAGCTCCACTCATCAGATTGTTTTCTAAATATAAAATTCCTAAGAGTTTCCCTTGATAGAAAATTGGTGTACACAGTAAGCTTTTGGGTTGCTGACGAATAATATAGGGATCGGCTATTAGCGCCGGATGCAATATTGCATCAAAGATAACGGTAGGTTCCAGACTGCGTTTGACGGCGCAAATTAGACTATGAGGAACGTCTGCACTATCTTCCATAAAAATGGACTGTAACACCGTTGATCTCTGCCCAACTTGAGCAGTCGCCTCAACTAGCAATCTACCTTCTTTAAGTAGTAGTAACGCACACTTATCTGCTCCAGAATTTTCAATCACCACTTGCAACAGCTTCGTAAGTAATTTATCCAGTTCAATTTCACTAGAGAGAGTCTGAGAGGCTTTTAAAACTGTTGCCAAATCTAGCATTATTGATGTGTTGCTGCTAGAAGTTACTGATTTATTAATGCTTGGGTGGAAGGTACTAATGCTGTCAATATTTGCGAACGTCTCATTGGATGTGAGTAGTGAACGCTTCTGCTGTAAAATGGGGGCTAGCAGTTGTGGATAATGCTGTTCTAGGTCATTGACTTTGGCTTTAGCATCCCAACGGGTGTAGCAATAGTAAGCATTAATCAAATATTCTTGAGCAATGCGTTCTTTGCCCCATTCTAAATAAAACTTGGCTGCAAGTTCGTTGGCGAGAGCTTCTTCATTAACGTATTCATTTTCTTTAGCTTTAGCAATGGCGCGATCGTATGATTCGATTGCATCCATATACTTGCCAGAAATTCTTGCTATTTCCGCAGATAACAAGAGATATCGATGTAGAAAGTTTTCTGGGCAACTATTCGCCCAGGTTTTCTGAATTTGTTGATGCTCTTGAATAATGTCCCAATACTGCTTTTTCTTCTCTAATGTCACATTGGGATAGAGAGCTATCAAACTGAGTGGATAATAGAAATGATACTGAATAATTGGGAAGAAACCAGAGTTACAACCAAGAGTTTTCTCAGCTTCTTCTGCTGCTTCCAAAGCATCTACATAGCGCCCATAAAGGTACGATAATTGGATTTTGAGAAAGCAGTACCAATTAATTCCATGTTCAAAGTTGTTCTTCTGTCTCCATACTTCGATATAAGGAATCTCTTCGTTATTGCGATCTTCTAATAAATCGGTGGTTTTAGATATATCTTGCAAATTCAATAAAAACTGCCGCTGTAAAGTAAATGCATACAGCATATTGACATCATTAACCTGTTGGACATAACTCAGATATTTTTCAGTTTCCGCGTAAACATCTGAGAGGCGATCGCCCTTAATTAACATCGCCCAAATCAAAAACGAAACAGCCCAAACCCCAAACACCAAATTTCCAGTTTCTTGACAGATTTGGAATGATTGTTGAGAAAGCGGCAAATTCGTTTTTAAATGCTGATTGTAGGGATTTATGGTATGTGCAAAGATATTATTGGTCTTAAAAATAAATTGGGTGCTATTGAAATGACGATCGAGTTTTAGTGCTAATGTACCAAACTCATAAGCTGTTTGATAATTTCCTTGATTTGCCAGACTCATCCCATATAAACAGTAAGCAAAACCAGAGCTTTCTGCATTGCCATACTTCAACGATAAACCGATCATTAATAGAGGAACCAAGCAACTGAGGTATTGATCTCCTCCCATATAAGCTGCTGCCCAAAGGTCAGCTAAAATACCCATACAAACCTTCTGATCTCGATCTGTCATCTCAGGCAGATCGAATAAATCTGATATACGAACCGTTTGCAGTTTAGCTTTTAATTCTTGAAGTTCAGTTTCGATAGCAGCTTGCTGTTCTTCAGAAGTAACTGGCAGATTCATCCCCATGATTCTCAAACCTTTGACTCCAGCTTCAATACTAGCTGCTAGATTTTCACCCTGAGTCATTTTCAGATACATCTGAATCCTATAAATATCTACTTTTTCAAACCTATCTTGGCTTTGAGCTAACGCTATATCAAATAATTTTTCAGCTTGGTAAAAGCTACCAGTAAGATATTCGCATTCTGCGGATTCTCGATGTAATTCAAACGTAATATTGTAATTAAATAACCAACTTTCGTCTATTAGTAATTCTCTGCCTAAAGTGAAATATTTCAGGCCTGCTCTATAAGCAGTAGAAGCTTTTGCTTTTTTACCAGCAATTAGATTTAGTTGAGCAAGTTCATCTCTTTGAGATTGTCCATCAATTATGTCAATTCCCTCATTTAGCTGATTAACAATGTCAAAAATACTGGTTTCAAGCGCTTCAGGTGATGTATTGTTTAACAGTAATTGCCCAATTTTGAAATGAGTAGCTTTTCGTTGAGATTCAGGGATAAGGGAATAGGCTGCTTGCTGAACACGGTCATGAAGAAATCTGTAAGAGCAAGAGTCAGGAGAATTGTATTGCTGAAATTCTGAATTATTAATTATAAATTCAGACTCATCATGGTAGAACTTATAAACCTCATTGGTAGGAATAATCAACCCATCTTGCACAGCTTTCCAAAAATCTGTGGCTGTTTCCAACTGGGATTTTTCATGGACGATCGCTAATGTCTTTAAATCAAATTGGTTTCCTACACAAGCTGCTAACTTCAAAACTTCTTGAGTTTCTGTTGACAACTTTTGCAGTTGAATTGCCATAAACTCTACTACATCATCACTAAGAGCGAGCGATCGCACCTGAGCAATATCACATTCCCAATAACCACCATTAAAATTAAATGTAATTAGTTGATCTTGATGTAGCGCCTTGAGAAACTGGGTACTAAAGAAAGGATTCCCTTTAGTTTTGCTCAATACTAATTCTGTTAAAGGTGTGGCTAAAGCTAAAGAGCAACTCAATGTATCTGCAACTAAATGATTGATAGAAACCCGATCGAGGGGTAATAAGGTAATCGTATTGACTGTGGCATCTAATTTCTGAATCTCTTCCAAAGTCAGCATCAGCGGATGTACTGGGTTGACTTCATTATCTCGATAAGCACCAATTAACAGTAGATAGCCGATGTCAGCTTCGCTCATTAACAAGTGCATTAACTTTAAAGAAGCAGAATCTGCCCATTGCAGATCGTCAATAAAGATCGCCAATGGATGTTCTAATGCAGTGAAGACTTGAGTGAATTTCAAAAACAGCGAATTGAAGCGATTTTGTGCCGCACTTCCAGAGAGTTCCGGCGCAGGTGGCTGTTTACCAATCATACTTTCCAGTTCTGGAATCACCTCAATCATCACTTGTCCGTTCTCACCCAAAGCAGAAAGAATTTTGCGCTTCCATTGCTCGAATTGGGCGTCAGTTTCACTCAGCAGTTGCCCGATTAAGTCTCGAAAAGCTTGCACAAAGGCAGAGAAAGGGATGTTGCGCTGGAACTGGTCAAATTTACCTTTAATGAAATAACCCCGTTGTCGCACAATTGGCTTGTGGACTTCGTTCACCACAGCAGTTTTGCCAATACCAGAGAAACCTGCTACCAAGATAATTTCAGTGCTTCCCTGGCTAACTCTTTCAAAGGCATCCAATAAGCTTTCAACTTCAGCTTGGCGACCGTAGAGTTTTTCTGGGATGATAAAGCGATCGCAAATATCCCGCTGACCTAATTCAAAAGATTTAACCCTGCCAATTTCTTGTAATTGAGACAAACATTTTTCTAAATCAAATTTTAGCCCTAATGCACTCTGATAGCGGTCTTCAGCATTTTTCGCCATCAACTTCATCACAATCTCACAAAGAACTTCGGGAATCTCCTCTTCCCCGTTGCCCCCTAATTGTTCTGGTTGCTTGGCAATATGACAGTGAACTAACTCCATCGGATCGTTAGACTCAAAAGGTAGGTGTCCAGCCAGCAATTCATAGAAGGTAACGCCGAGGGAATAGTAATCACTGCGATAGTCAATTCCGCGATTCATCCGTCCGGTTTGTTCGGGGGAAAGGTAGGCGAGAGTACCTTCTAAGACATTAGGACTGTAAATTTCCTGGGTTTCTCTGGGTAAAAGAGAGGCAATGCTAAAGTCAATCAACTTGACTTGCTTAGTTTCCGGGTTGATGAGGATGTTGGCTGGCTTGATATCTTTGTGGATAATTCGATGGCGATAAAGTTCGTCAAGAGTATTACTCAGAGCGATCGCAATATCCAAGAACTCTGTCAGAGTATATTGGTTGCTCCCTATTTTTTGGTTGAGCCAATCTTTGAGGGAAATGCCGCCAAAATCCTCCATCACCAAAGCATAGCTGTTGCGGTAAGGTTCCAGGCTGTAGGGACGAACAATACCGGGTAAATTAAGATTTTTAGCAATAGTGTACTGATTACGGAACAGCAGCAGTTCATTGAAGGTAGGATACTCTTGCTGGAGCAGTTTGATCACAACCGGAAGTCCATCCGCCTCTCGAATAGCACGGTAAACTAAGGTTCTAGAGCCTGCATAAAGTTGTTCGCTAATTTGATAGTTCAAAAACTTGTCCATCGGCTCAACTGCTGTATTCATACTTCATCAACTCTTGTTAAATCAGCTACTTATTTAAAGTAGTTTGCCCAAGAATAAGCTTTTGCTAACTCAGTTTTCTTTTAAAGAATCGCATTTTACGCGTGTAATCTATCTGTAGCTCCTTCAGCAAAACTACCGCTATTTCCGGTAAAATCAAGTTCTGAAGACTGTGGATTTGGGAGAAACTTGGGGTGGCTACACTTGGCGTTAACATTGACCACATCGCCACTATCCGGCAAGCGCGGCGGACGGTGGAACCAGATCCGGTAGCGGCGGCGGTACTGGCAGAATTAGCGGGTGCAGATGGAATTACGGTGCATCTGCGTGAAGATCGGCGACATATCCAAGATCGGGATGTGCGGATATTGCGGCAAACAGTGCGATCGCATCTTAATTTAGAAATGGCCGCTACAGACGAAATGCTAGCGATCGCTCTCGATATCAAACCAGATTACGTAACTTTAGTCCCCGAAAAGCGCGAAGAAGTCACAACAGAAGGCGGACTAGATATTATTGGTCAAATTGCTAGAATAGGTGAGATAGTCGATAAATTGCAAAGCGCTAGCATTCCAGTTAGTTTATTTATCGATGCCGAACCTGCACAAATCGAAGCATCTGTCAAGATAGAGGCGCAGTTTATCGAATTGCACACCGGACAATATGCTGAGGCTAAAGATGAAACAAATCGACACCGAGAATTATCCATATTAGCTAAAGGGTGTCAACAAGCGATTCAAGCCGGATTGCGAGTTAACGCTGGTCATGGACTCACCTATTGGAACGTCTATCCGGTGGCTGCGCTTCCAGGCATGGAAGAACTGAACATTGGTCATACCATCATCAGTCGGGCAGCATTAGTAGGTATAGAAAGGGCAGTCCGCGAGATGAAACAAGCTATAAGGGGGAATGGGGAATAGGGCATTGGGCATTGGGCATTGGGTATAGGGAAAGGGAAAGGGGTAAGGGGAAAGGGGGAAAGATTAAATTTATTCCTTTTCCCTTCAACCTTTAACCTTTTCCCCTGCTCCCCCTGCTCCCCTGCTCCCCTGCTCCCAATATAAAAAGAGGGGTTGTCACTGCGAAATCTAGAAATTGGGATCAAATCTTCAGCAAAAACTTCTATGAGCGCAACAGAGTCTAACAACCTGCCACTTTGGGTACAGAATAGAGATAAGGTGATAGCAGAAAGCACTGATGTCGAGTGGCGCTATCAGACACCGCCTGATTATTCCCGTTCAAATGAGAATCTTGCTAAAGAAAGTATCTACAATCATCTTGAAGGAACACTGGAAGCGATCGTGCAAAACTTAGTGAGAACCTTTGAGATGGAGGTATCCTTCAAAGCTAACCCGCAAGAGTGGTTATCTATTGTGAATGACAACTTTCGCGTCAGTACCAATGGCGGAGTAGAGTATACCGCAGCAGATTTATCAGCCCAAGGTACTTACAATCTATTTATGGCTGATTCAGAATATTACAAAGCTTCAGAAGAAACCTTTGAATCATCCGCAAAAGTCTTCCACACAACATTTCCCCAAGGATTTCCTTGGGAAGTTCTGGAAGTTTTCTCAGGGCCCCCAAATGTCACATTTAAATGGCGGCATTGGGGACATTTTAACGGAGAATATAAAGGCCATGCGCCTACTGGAGAGACAATAGAAATTATCGGTATGAGCATTGCAAAAGTTACCGATGACTTGAAGGTTATTTCCTTAGAACACTACTTCGACAATAATCTGTTCTTGGAAAAGCTAACATCTGGTGGCAAACAGACAAAATCTGAAAACCAGAAAAGTGCTTGTCCATTCAGTTCTTGGTTCAAGAAATCCCACAAAAGTTAGTTTGTCAGGGTACAGAGTCACTGTGCCCTGAAATTATTCACATAGCAACCAAAGGATGAAAATGCAAACATACCATTACGTTTTGGCAAGTCACCGCTTTCTTCTCGAAGAAGAACCGATACACGAAGTTCTCAAAGAACGCACCCGTAACTACCACGAACAAGAAAAACAAATCGATTTTTGGTTAGTTGAGCAACCAGCTTTCTTAGAAGCACCGCAGTTTAAAGAGCTAAAGGCAAAGTGTCCCCAACCAGCAGTCGCAATTATTTCTACAAATCCTCAATTTATTACTTGGTTAAAACTGCGTTTAGAGTACGTCATCACTGGCGAATTCCAGGCTCCTTCTGAGGCAATACCAGATGCTTTAGCATCGTTAGTTACCGTATCTTAGGCATAGGGCATTAGACATTGGGCATGGAGAAAAGACAAGGAAGATGGGGGAGACAAGGAAGAGACTTGTTCAATAATTCCCTCTTGTCTCCCTTGTCCCCCTGTCTCCCTTGTCCCTCTTGCTCCCCTGCCCCTCTGCCTCTTCCCCACACCCTAATTTTATTTTTGAGTAACAAAATATATTTTTTGACACATATTTCATCACCATACTGAAGTAGCTAGGTTTTCAGCTTTTTTCTTATAAAATCTTCTAGGACACCTTAATTTACATAATCTAACTTTTGTGCATAGATTTCAGAATTTACCAAGTGTTTTAGGATTAGCGATTGTAGGGTTGATTGGTGGTATGAGTTCTGTACTTGCTCAAAAAACCATTCCCTCTTGTCAACCACCAAATGCGGGTGAGTATCTTTTATTAGTAGTCAGTCCCACAGCAAATAATCAAAAGCAGTTACGTAGCGCCTTACCACCCGAACTTAAAACTATTACCTGCAAATATCTCAACGAAACTGTGACGCGAGTCGGGGGTTTTAATAAAATTGACGATGCCAATCGTTGGGCAAGATATGTCAGCAATATTGTTGGCTTATCTGCCATAATTACAACTCGACCGACGACAACGGCAGATGCGCAGCCACAGTCACAGCCCAAACCCAAACCACCTCAGCAGACAGTCAGTTATAATCCTCAAGCTTTAGGAGAAGGTTATGCAGTGCTGGTAGATTATTACAACCGTCCAGAACTAGTAAATAGTGTGCAGCAAGTGGTGGGAGGTAACGTCGGTTTTGTTTCTTATGGACAACGCCCTTACTTGCTAGCAGTTTATACCACTAACCAAACTGAAGCGTATAATACATTGCAAAAGCTAAACAATGGCGGTTTTGTTGCCAGCCTAGTAGATAGTCGTAAGGTGATTCTGCTGCGTTCGACTGTGCGGTTTTAGTGATATTAAGTTCACTGGTATCTTGATGCGATCTACCAGAGTGGTAATTTGTCAATTGACCTAATTTGGGATTTTAAATTCAAAATTTCAAAGGATTTTCAGCGAATATATTTATACTCGTTCTGCGAGAAGCAAGTTATTTGGAACAAATCCTTTCATCCTTAATCCCCTGAATTTATTTACGGGGTAAATCTAAAATCCAAAATTGATTGACAAATTACCAGTTACTAATTATCAATATCTCCTCAAACAAAGATTTATTGCCCTAGTTTAATAAGCAGACCTAGCTAACCAATAGATGGTTATACCCAAAGCCGATCCAGCGATTACCTGAACTGGTGTATGTCCGAGTAATTCTTTCAGACGGTCTTGGCTAAAGTCTGGTTTTTCATGGAATAATTCATCAATCATTTGATTGAGAATACGAGCTTGCTTACCAGCCGCTTGGCGAACTCCAGCTGCATCATACATGACAATGATGGCAAAAACGATCGCAACGGCAAAATCAGGAGATGCCCAACCCAGTGTTTGCCCTACACCAGCGGCTAGAGCCGTAACCAGAGCCGAATGGGCACTGGGCATACCTCCGGTTGTCACCAAAACACGCACATTCAATTTGCGATGTTTGACGATCTCAACTACGAGCTTTAATGCTTGAGCAATTAAACAAGCTACCAGAGCAACCAGCAGCACCCGGTTGTCTAAAATGTTGCCTATGTCCTGCATGTTATTTTGGTTAGGTTAGTAAATATTAGCAGCAGTTGTTGGTTGAGGAAACATTTAGATTCAACCCAAAATCCCAAATTGATCTATCAGGTTAGAAAAAGACCAGCGATTCAAAATAACCTCAAAGCTTACTTGATAAGCTTTTGTAATTTTGAATCAGTGAATTTTTAATTTCGCTGGGCAGTAGTAGTACAGTATGGTGTAAATAAACTACCCATTCCCAATCAATAAAACGCTTGCGGTACAGGAATTACGAATTACGAATTACGAACTTGTATTGAGCGTAGCCTCTCGTAGAGAAGTATTACGAATTACCCAAAGCGTTACTAGTTATTACGGCTGGTAATAAAATGAGCGATCGCTTGGAGTGGTTTAGCTTTGTCTCCAAATGGTTCTAATTCTACACAAGCTTCTTTAACTAGCTCTTGGGCTTTTGAGCGCGATTCCTCAAGTCCCCAAAGGCTGGGATAGGTAACTTTATTAGCTCTTTGGTCTTTGCCAGCTGTTTTACCTAATTGCTCTTGGGTAGAAGTGATATCCAAAATATCATCGATGATTTGGAATGCTAGCCCAATATTTTGAGCATAACGGGTTAGTCGCTGTACATCTTCAGGTGATGCATTAGCAATCAGTCCGCCACAAACTACGCAAGCTTCCAAAAGTGCGGCTGTTTTGTGTTTATGAATGAAATTTAGGGTTTCTAAGGAAATATCAGATTTACCTTCCGACTCTAAATCGACAACTTGACCGCCGACTAAACCAGCTGCCCCCAACGCCCGACCAAGACGGGCAATAACCTGCAAGACGACCTCTCTCTTAACGCTTTGGGGGGTTTGAATGGCAACAGACTCAAAAGCAAGAGCTAACAAGCCATCCCCAGCCAAAATCGCTACATCTTCACCATAGACTTTATGATTTGTCAGTTTGCCACGACGGTAATCGTCATTATCCATTGCCGGGAGGTCGTCATGAATCAACGACATTGTGTGGATCATCTCCACAGCACAAGCTGTTGGCATGGCCATCTCAATGGTTCCACCCATCATTTCACAGGTGGCAAGGCAAAGAATGGGACGTATACGCTTACCTCCAGCTAATAACGAGTAGCGCATCGCCTCATAAATCTTTTCTGGATAAATGACTGGGATAGCCCGATCCAAAGCATTATCACAAAGCTTTTGTCGCTCTTTTAGATAGCCTGCTAAGTTAAATGTGGCTTCCTCTGGTGGTGTCTTTTGGACGTTATCAGTTGCTACCATTCTTTAATTCCTGACATTTTGCGATTTTTGCCTTATACGTCACAATTTTAAGGTGCTGTGGGGCTGAAAAAAATGAAGAGTTAGGAGCAGAGACGCGATTAATCGCGTCTGTACAGGATTTGGAAGTTAAGAGTTATTAAGAATAGTTTTTAACTCTTCACTCTCTTTCTTCTTTTGCCGCTCTGGAATAGCTAGCAAATGTATTTTCCAACAATATGGCAACAGTCATCGGGCCAACACCACCAGGAACTGGGGTGATAAATCCTGCTACATCAGCGGTTGATTCAAAATGGACATCGCCAATGAGACGACTTTTGCCATTAGCATCGGTGACGCGATTCATCCCCACATCTACCACAACAGCGCCCGGTTTCACCATATCAGCAGAGATCAATCCGGGACGACCTACTGCTGCAATTAGAATATCAGCATTTTGGGTGATGGTTTTGAGGTCATGCGATCGCGAGTGAGCGATCGTGACTGTGGCATCAGCTTCTAATAACATCAGTGCCATCGGTTTACCCACCAAAATACTGCGCCCCACCACTACTGCTTGTTTTCCTTGCAAAGGAATCTCATATTCTTGTAAAAGGCGCATCACACCAGCCGGGGTGCAGCTACGTAAACCGTTTTCTCCCCGTACTAGTCGCCCCAAGTTAACTGGGTGCAGTCCATCAGCATCTTTATCGGGATCAATTTGATGTAGCAGAGTTACAGCATCCAGGTGGTTAGGTAAGGGCAATTGCACAAGAATGCCATCCACTCTTTTGTCGTGGTTGAGTGCAGCAATTACCTCTTCTAACTCCTCAAGGGTGGTTTCGGCAGGAAAATGCTTACCAAAAGAAGCGATCCCGACTTTAGCGCAGGCTTTTTCTTTATTGCGTACATAAGCGGCTGATGCTGGGTTATCACCAACCATCAACACTGCTAAACCAGGAGGTCGTCCAATTTTTGGTTGTAATTGTGTAATCGCAACAGAAAGTTCTTGCTGAATTTTTGCTGCTAATGCTTTCCCATCAAGGAGTTTGACAGTTTTTGTTTCCATGAAAATCCCCAGCTATGTTCGCTTTTTGTCCAAAGTCCAAAATGAAAATATTGATTCTTAACTCTTGACTTTCGACTATTATTGTGTTGCTGTTTGATGTCGTAGCGTTTCTCTCACAGTAAATTCATAATGTTTATTTTCTCAGATCAGCGGCATCATCTGAAGAATAAAGAATTGGGAGAGTGGGAGTGGGGAGATGAGGGAGCAGGGGAAAACAAGGGGACAAGGAAGAATTATTAAACAATTTTCTTCCTTGTCTCCCCCCTCTCTCTTGTCTTCCTTGTCTCTTGCCAATGCCCCATACCCAAAATAAATAAATCGGTGGCTTTAATGCGACAAACGAAAAATCTTTTCCTTTCGTTCTTGTACGGGCACAGTATTGTTCCTTACCGTTTAGGGTTGACTTTTTTCCTGATAACAGGACTTTGTAGTTGTGGTAACTTGACATCGCCTGGTTTGCCTGGTGCTGGCTTAAAAATTGGTAAAAATGTTACTCCAATTGGAGAGATTAAACCAAAACAAGACAATCAGGCTATAGTTTACATCCAAGGTCAGGTAGAAAAGCAAGCTCCCCTGATCAAACAGTGGGCTTATAAAATTAAGGACTCAACGGGCAAAATTTGGGTAGTCACCAATCAAAAAAATCTGGGTGAAGGTTCAGAAGTTGTAATTAAGGGTAAAGTTCGCTACCGAAGTATTCCCTTAGCTGGCAAAGAATTGGGGGAAGTTTATCTAGAAGAAGAATAATCAGCAATTAAAAATAAAGACATGAATAATCAACAGGTGCACGTAGCGATCGCAATTCTCTACCAGAAAAACAAGTTTCTCATGCAACTGCGTGACAACATCCCTGGTATTCTCTACCCTGGTTACTGGGCGCTGTTTGGCGGTCACATCGAACCTGGTGAAACGCCAGATGTAGCGGTAAAACGAGAAATTTTAGAAGAAATCGGCTATAAACTACCACCCTTTCTTGAATTTGGCTGTTATCCCAACGAAAGAGTTGTTCGTCATGTCTTTCATGCACCACTCTTGGTGGAATTAAATCAACTGGTTCTGAATGAAGGCTGGGATATGGCGTTATTTACACCAGAAGATATTCGTCAAGGTAACTGTTATTCACAAAATGCTGGCGAAGTGCGACCTTTAGGGGCAATGCATCAAAAAATTATGTTGGATTTTATTGAGAAAAATCCAACATAATTTGGGGATTAGTCATTTGTCATTGGGGATTGATTATTAATTCTTCTTCCCCTACTCTCTGATCTCCCTCATCCCCTACTCCCCACATCTCAAGAAGCCAAAATAAAGTTAGAACGAACTCTTATGGGGTCATCACTAATGCAATCAGCAAACAAACTGCCGCGATGGTTAACTATAGGATTGGCATTTCCCATTGCCATTCTCAACGGCTGGCTATTGCTCCAGGTTATACAGTATTTTCAACCCTTAGTTAGCATTATCGCCGCCGCCATCCTACTAGCTTTTGTCTTGAACTATCCAATCCAGTTTCTTCAGGAACAAGGAGTCAAACCCAACTTAGCGATCGGGGGAGTGTTGCTTTTGACTCTGGTGGTTTTAGTAGCTTTAGGCATTACTTTGGTTCCCTTGATTATTCAACAGCTGGTTGAACTGGCGAATATTTTGCCCAGTTGGATTGATTCTGGTACTCAGCAACTGCAAGCTTTTCAAGATTGGGCGTTAAGTCAACAGCAACTTCCAATTAATTTAAGTGGTTTATTTACCCAAGTTCTAGAACGATTATCTAACCAACTTCAGTCCTTCACTGGTAGAATTCTTGGTTTTGCTGTCGATACCATTGGTATTGTCCTCAATGTGCTGCTGGCAGTAGTGCTGACTATCTACTTAATATTGAATGGTGAACGTCTTTGGGACGGAGTTTTTCAGTGGTTTCCCCCTAATATTGGGTCAAGATTACGGGAATTACTGCGAGAGGATTTCCACAATTACTTCATCGGTCAAGCAACATTGGGAGCTGTGTTAGGGGTGACAATTACACTAGTGTTTTTGGCGCTGCAAGTTCCCTTAGCTCTATTGTTTGGTATTGGTATTGGCTTATTTTCACTCTTCCCCTTTGGTACGGGGGTAGGTATTGCCATAGTAAGTTTGTTGGTAGCGCTGCAAAATTTTTGGTTAGGGGTGGAAGTCTTAGGTGTAGCTGTTGCGATCGACCAAGTTAATTCTAATATTATTGCACCTCGAATTCTCAGCAATTTGACTGGCTTAAATCCTGTGTGGGTGGTGATTTCTTTATTGCTAGGCGCAAAGTTGGGAGGAGTACTGGGTTTGTTAATTGCGATCCCGATTGCCAGTTTTATCAAGGATATAACAGATAGCTGGCGGGCTGGAGAGTTTAATAAGATAGAGGATATAGAGTCAGAACCTATTACGGTAACAAGTGATAGAGCAGGGACTTATAGTTAAAATCAAATCATTCAGATTAACTTAAAAACTGGCGATCTTGTCCATAAATAAAGTGCAAAATCATAATTTATGATGCTCAAAAACAAGAAGCTCTTAATTTGTGCATCAAAAATTTTCTAGCAAGCAAAATAATCGTAAAAAATTTGATTGTAAATGTAGTCTGCACTTCTCTACGAGACCCTGACGGGGCGACAAAATAAGCTAAAAAGCTTACTAAATCAAGAATGTAACAATTTATGCTAGAAAAAAATACGTCTAGTTTTTTCAAGAAGACCTATAGCAATCCTATTTGATTTGTGAAAAATTATAAATAAGAAAACGAACCGCAAAGTACGCTTTCGCGCAGCGTCTCGTCAGAGAAGGGCGTAAAGGGAAGAAAGAAGAAAGAGATATATAACTTTCACAAATGATTTAGGACTGCTATATCTATTGATAATGTTACCTAAATATTTCCCAAACACATCTCAAAAGTCAACTGACTAGTGCCGAATATCTCTTTCTGCAAATTTTGATTAACGTGCTGCAAGTGATTAAGGTTTATTTTAACAAATCGGGAAAATTTAGAATTAGCGAACGCTGCCTATAAACGAAGGTTTGATATTGAATAAATGTTCCGTGATTTCAAAAAAGGTGGCTATAATTTCGAGGATACTAATGTATGTAATAATCGATTAATAAGTTTAATTTTATTGATAGCGATCGCCGACACTTCTGCCACAATCTCTGGACAAAACATTAAACGTCAAGGTGTCCAAAAACATGTTGGTCGTGTTAAAGAATATGGGCGCACAGCCAGGCAGCATAGCAGTTTTTATATTGGCTTATATGGTCAGATTTGGGTGAATTTTTGGGAATCATGTCAAGATTTAGTCACGGTTTTAATGAAACGTAATTTTAGAGATTGGGTGAAGAATAATTTATGATAGAAATCTAAGGCTTTCTCAGAAAGGCGATCGCTCATGACTACCGAAAACAACCCAAGAGCCATTCTAGACTGGGAACACCCCACACCGCCTACAGATTTAATTTTTGATGACGGAGAACCCTTAGAATCAAATCGCCACCGTATTGCCATGAATGTGTTGATTCGGTCATTGCAGCAAGCTTGGGCTGACCGGAATGATTTTTTTACTGGTGGCAATATGTTTATTTATTACAGCAGCGCCCAAGTACGTAATCAGGATTTCCGTGGCCCCGATTTCTTTGCTGTCCTGAATGTGGATGGGACTAATTCTCGTCAAGGTTGGGTAGTGTGGGAAGAAAACGGTCGTTATCCTGATGTGATTGTAGAATTAATGTCACCATCTACAGTCAAAATAGATCAGACTGTTAAGAAAAACCTTTACGAACAAACTTTTCATACTTCAGATTATTTTGTCTATGACCCCTTTGACCCCACTTCTTTGCAAGGGTGGCATTTAGATCATAATCAGCAATATCAATCTTTGATACCGAATGAGCGTGGTTGGTTGTGGTGTCAAAAGTTAGGTTTATGGTTGGGAACGTATGAAGGAACAATAGACAGAGAAACGGCGGTATGGTTGCGGTTTTACGATGTAGCTGGCAATTTGGTTTTGTTACCAGAAGAAGCTGCTGTTGCACAAACACAAGCCGCAGTTGCACAAGCCGAAGCTGCTGCTGCAAAAGCGGCTCGTTTAGCAGCTAGATTGAGAGAGTTGGGTGAAAATCCAGATATTTTGTGAGGGATTTTAGCAAACAAACTATTGAATTGGTGTCTAGATCCCCGACTTCTTTGAGAAGTCGGGGATCTAAATTTTCATAAATGATTTAAGAATAGTATATTTGTTTGAAGTGTAAATTAAAAAGTAGATGTAATCGCTATTTTGTAAACTCACAATAAACTGAGTGCGATCGCTATTTTAAAAAGTTATAAGAAACAAGTGCGATCGCTATTAAGTAAAGCTTCACAACTAAGGTTGAATCCGCACAAATTCATATTTATCAGTGCCAGGTATTTGTTGAACTTTGACTAGAAAGATGGGATTGTCTTTGCGATCGCCTGATTCTGAAAACTGAATCTTTCCTGTCGCACCATCGACTGAAAAACTTGGACTATGCAACGCCTTTTGTAATTCATCGCGTCTATTGGTGTTGGTTCGTTGTAAACCTGCGATGATCGCCAAGGTTGCATCATAAGCCGTAGCTGTTCGCCAATTGACAGTTGCACCCCAAAGTTTTTGGGCTTTTTGCGGAAAGATGTTATTAGGAAATGCTGCGGGATACCAAGGTGCAGAGATTATCAGTCCGTTGATACCTCTGCCCTCCTTTAAGGTTTCGTTAGTGAAAAGTGTAGGACTACCAAATACAGTCAACTGCCCTTGATTAGATTGTGCCACCGCTAGACCTTGCTTTATTTTGTCTATATAAAGACCTAACACTAAGGCATTAGCACCGCTACGTACAGCTTGAGAAATGACAACACTAGGGTTAAAGTCACGGGCAGAAATATTGCACTCTGTAGAATTAATCTGACCGCCAGCAGCTTTTATCGCTTTAACAAACTCATCGTTAAACGACTGATTATCTATCCCTTGGTAATCAACACAGATAAGAAAATTGGTTTTACCCGCTATTTTAATGGCGTAATTAGAGACGCTATCTGCTATGGATTTAACACTAGGAGCAGTGCGGAAGATATAATTGCCAACCCTGTCAAGGTTTTGGGCATAACTGGTGGGAGAGATCATCACTAACCCGTCTTTTTGATAGACTGGGGCTGCGGAGAGAGAAGCATTACTGGAATTATGTCCCACGACAGCTAAGATGTTGGTATCTTTGCCAAACCGAGTGGCAAGCTGTGCAGATTCACTTGGATCATTATCATCATTAGCGATCGCTACCTCCAAAGCTTCGCTATTGATGCCACCACTGCTATTCACCTCATCTTGAGCTTGAGCCACACCGCGCAGTATCTCTTTTGCTACATTTGGATTTGTCCCGATAGGTACGCTCACAGCAATTTTGAGCCGATCTCCTTTCTGACGAGCTTTAGCATTATTCAAGTAAATCAATGCTTCTGGGTCTGTTCTATTAGTAAGATTCGCTTGACGGTATGAATTAAACTTATTAATAGCAGTCTGACAATCACCATTTAAAAATGCTTTCACTCCAGCTTCTTTATCTGAGTTCGTATCTTGTTTTAATAAAATTTCTTCACCCAAACTAATTCTGTCACCCAAAGCATACCCCTCTTTTACACAGGAATTTACTATAGATGAAACTACAGGTTGAGGGTCATCTTTACCCCTAGAAAAGTAGACTACAGTACCACCAAAAATTACTCCGATTACTCCGAGAATGGAAGCTACTATATAGTTAAATTTTCTAGGTTCGGGAGGTGAAGGATTGACAATTACCGGAGGCGGGGTAAGTGGCTGTTCAGCAATTATTGGAGCTTCAACTAGGGCTATATCTTCATCTCTAAGTCCTAACGTTTGTTGAAGACGTTTCAAATCCGCCGCAGCTCTCTCGCTGAGAGGAAACCCTTGTTTAATCTCGTCACGGAACGCTAGCTCATATCGCTGTAATTTTCTCTTTTTGTCTTTGATAGGTGTTAAAACCTGAGTTTCAATTGCAACTGCATCTTCAGGTGATAGTTTTAGCGTCTCTTGTCGTGCGTCTAATGCAGCGCGACCAGTAACAGAAATTTTGCCGTTACCACCCTCTACCCAATACTCAACGTCTCTACGATATTTGAGTTCAGGATGGACATACCCTCGGCAAACGCGCCACTAAAGCAACAATCGAGAATCACTACCTCACGTTTGGAACGGCTCTTGTTCATTACATCATGCACAAAGCTAGCTGGCACTGTTGTTGCCCTAGCTGGTACTCCCTTGCCGATTTTGCGTGTGTTATGAGCTGCAAAGTAAAGCTTGCCGTCCTCGTCTTTAATGCCGTGACCAGAGAAAAATAGCAGCACAAGGTCATCTTTTTGACGATCGTCAAACAAGATTTCGATCGCGACCGCCATCTCATGTTGTTGAGGATTCAGCAGCACTTTTACCTCATCAAAACCGCCAATCTCTGGGTGCAGCAAAACTTGCTGCATTGCGTCAACATCTTTTGCTGCTGCTGGCAATGGAGTAAGACCAGGCTCATACTCACTGACTCCTATTAGCAGTGCTACTTTCGCCATCTCTTTATTCTTCCTTAGTGCTGGGATTTCTTAGTTACCTGCGATAAACTTTTGCGCTTGTTCAATAGCGGCATTTAACTCTTCCTGACTGCTAGCTTTCACCTTAAGTTTTTTGCCGTTAGCCTCAACTTCCAATTCAATAGTTTTGTTACCCAAGCGATCGCCCAAAAATCCCAGCAATTTCTTAAAATTGGCAAGGCTCACCTCTGCCTGCAACACCCCTACCAGAAAACCGCCAACAGACTTGGCTCCTTCAGGTATTTCTGTAGCTGCTACTAGTTCAGCACTTTCAACATCTAAGTCTTTGATTTCTCGCAGCAGATTCCGTGCTTCTCGTTCTTGCTCCTCTGCATCTAAGTCTGGATTAGAAAGAGTGAGCCTCAGTTTGACGTTAGATTCAGAACTCATTTTGTGCCCTTTTAGGTTTTTCAGCAGTTGATGGTCAATAATATTTCTGTAGTATATCGATTGACATCACTTCTTCTATGTAAATTTCCTGAAACTTTTTCAAGATTTTTCCAAAAACTCACGAAATTAAGGCAAAAATCTGGTATAAACACAGAACATCACTCTTCAATAGCTTCAAAACTTAGAGGCAATCAACAGTATTTCATCTGACAAGTTGTTTCGATACAGCAATTTGTTTTACCACGCTTGCGATCGCAAAGTAAGTTACGAGTTTGTCCTTGCAACTTCTTTAGAAGCGATCGCTAGATCAAACTATTACAGGACGGCATAAATCCAGCGACTATCTCAAATAACCAGACAAGGGGCGGAAGCCCCTTGTTAAAGGTAGGCAAACTTGCGCCACAGTTGTTAAGTTAACTAAAACAAGTCCAAATCTGTCACAGCACCAATACTGCTAGAAGATACCAATTTGGCATATTTCGCCAACACGCCTTTAGTGTAACGCGGAGCCGGAGGTTGCCAATTGGCACGACGACGGGCCAGTTCTTCTTCAGATATATTCAACTGCAATAAACGAGCCGGTGCATCAATAGTAATACTATCGCCTTCTTCTACAAGAGCGATCGCCCCACCAACTGCTGCTTCTGGTGCAACATGACCAACCACCATGCCGTAAGTACCGCCAGAAAAACGTCCGTCGGTAATTAATCCCACCGCATCACCCAAACCTGCACCGATAATTGCTGAAGTGGGAGCCAACATTTCTCGCATTCCAGGGCCGCCTTTAGGCCCTTCGTAGCGGATTATGAGAATATCACCAGCTTGAATCTTACCAGCCAAAATTGCATCTAAAGAGGCTTCTTCGGATTCAAACACCCGTGCGGGGCCGGTAATTACTGGTTTTTTCACCCCAGTAATTTTGGCGACAGCCCCTTCCGTTGCCAAATTACCTCTGAGGATGGCTAAATGTCCTTGAGGATACATCGGGTTATTCCAAGGACGAATCACATCTTGATTGGCAGATGGTTCTTCTGGGATGTCTGCTAATATCTCTGCAATGGTTTGACCGCTGATGGTGAGGCTATCACCGTGTAATAAATCATGCACAAGTAACATCTTCATTACTTGCGGAATGCCGCCAGCTTTGTGCAAATCTGTAGCAACATACTTTCCACTTGGTTTCAAATCACACAAAACGGGAACGCGGGCGCGGATAGTTTCAAAGTCGTCTATAGTTAAATCTACCTCAGCGGCACGGGCGATCGCTAAAAAGTGTAGTACTGCATTGGTCGAACCACCGACTGCCATAATCACAGAGATAGCATTCTCTATAGATTTGCGGGTGATAATTTGACGAGGCAAGATTTGTTTACGAATGGCTTCGACTAAAACGAATGCTGATTTCTCCGTGCTGTCGGCTTTTTCGGCATCTTCCGCCGCCATTGTCGAAGAATATGGTAAACTCATCCCCAGCGCTTCAAATGCTGAAGACATGGTGTTAGCTGTGAACATTCCCCCACAAGAACCAGCACCCGGACAAGCTCGACCTTCAACCTCTAATAATTCCTTTTCGTCAATTTTTCCAGCACTGTATTGACCAACAGCTTCAAAAGAACTGACAACAGTTAAATCGCGTCCGTTATAGTGACCGGGTTTAATTGTCCCACCGTAAACAAAGATAGCCGGGATATTCATCCGGGCCATTGCCAGCATTGCCCCTGGCATATTTTTATCACAACCGCCAATAGCCAGCACACCATCCATACTTTGTCCAGTACAAGCGGTTTCAATGGAATCGGCAATCACTTCCCGCGACACTAGGGAATATTTCATCCCTTCGGTTCCCATCGAAATCCCGTCGCTGATGGTTATTGTGCCGAACACTTGCGGCATCGCCCCGGCGGTTTTAATCCCTACCTCTGCTCTTTGCGCCAGTTGATTTATCCCCATATTGCAGGGAGTGATCGTGCTGTAGCCGTTGGCAATGCCCACAATGGCTTTGTTGAAATCTTCATCTTTAAAACCAACTGCACGCAGCATAGCTCGATTAGGCGATCGCTGCACCCCTTGCGTCACAATTTGGCTTCTCAAATTATCCGACATCTTTTTTCCTTCCGTGCCATCATCGCAACTGTTGCGATTGTATTACCTGATGATTTTCTCATGCCTGGGCGGTGCGATCGAATATGAGTAATTCTCTATGTTTCACCGTGTCTTTTGGTCAGCCCTAATTAGAATAAATCTTCATCTAAGCATTTGTATAAAATAGGGATGATTCTTTTTGTGTGTTAGGTATCTATAGTGCCGGAAATACTAATATAGAATCGCGTAAAAAAACATACCATTTCAAATATAAGAGCTTGGAATATAATTATTCTTTTTACTTCCGCTTTGCAGTACTTAGGGATAGCAAGACGAATTTAAATATGAAAAAAAGTCATTGCCCCAAGCTGAGGCTCTGACTTTCTATGTTTATAGCTTAGTATATTGATATTGATTCCGGTGCAAAGATGAAGAGACTCTAACTTTGCACTAGAGTTATTCTTCAAAATTATATCTGCCTTGAAAATAGTGACTAGGGACTGAGGACTGGTAAAGAGATGTTTTCATTCTCTAGTGCTTTCTGCATTCTGCCTTATTTTCAAGGCAGGAATATTAAATTTAAAGAATGAAGTCACTTGACACTACTTGTGGTGCTCCTATAAGCCGAATTTGAAACTCAGCCGACCGATCCCCATCAGTGCTACCTTCGAGAATACCTCCTGAATAACGGATTTGTCCGGGTGCGGAGAATTGGGCACTCCCAATGAAAGTGAAAGCTTGATTGCCCCCAATAGTCGAGTTGGCATCGATATCAAATAGATCAATTCGATCGCCTGGCAAATTACCGTTTCCACGAAAGTCAGTGATTAAGTCACGTGACGAAAGTGGACTATCAGAAATTGAGTTGTACTTGAAAACATCATTACCCGATCCTCCAGTGAGGATATCATTCCCACTACCGCCAGCCAGGACATCATTCCCATCACCGCCGATGAGAGTATCTTTGCCAGTACCGCCAGCGAGGATATCGTTGCCAGTACCGCCATCGAGCTTATCGTTGCCACCAGCACCGTTAAGAATATCGTTGCCAGCATTACCAAAGAGGCTATCATTGCCACTACCAGCGTTAAGGATACTGTTACCACCACCACCTACAAGGGTACTGTTGCCACCACTAACATTAGCGATATCGCTCTCGCTCTGACCATTATTGCTACTACTGCTACTGCTATGACTACTAGAGCTGGCACTAACACTGCCGCTACCGTAAGAGATTGATATTGAAGTTGCCATTGATGAGTTTCTCCTAAACTTAGATCAGAAAAAAATTACGTCTTTACTTCCCCATTATAAAACGGCATTGCTGATTAAGAGTATGAATTTGATTTCCTTCAAATGCATAAAGTAAACAATTTCAAACATGGAATTTGGGAATTTTATAGTTTCATTCAGTAATGCCGACAAAACCAGGTCAAAACATCAAGAATGGCAATATATTCTTGAACAAACCTGATTGGTACAGGTCTTTACTATTAAGTTTGAATATTTGAGAATATTTGAGAATATTTAAGAAGTACTAGATGTATTTAATGAGGTTTACATCAAAATCGTACCAAAAATCATTTGATATCCTTGTACCTTATGTTTTCAGTTGTTTTAGTTGGAAAATACTAAGGTATAAGTAGATTTTTTCTACGTAATTATATAGATTTTAGGACATTGGCACTGTATTCATAATAACAATACTATAGTATTACTCTCCAGCAGACTTTTGGATAAATAGAAAAAAGAATAATTAACTTTCTTTTATTCTCTGGTCAGAATAAAATCGAAAACCTTTGTACAGATAGAGTTGGTTTTGCATATTGGTATTTGTTTAGTGGTTTCTGTAGTTATATATAACAAATAATTGCCAATAAGTTAAAAGCTTTGTTAGATGCATGAGACGAAGAAAAGCCTAAAGATTTGTGTAACTTGAATTCGTTTCCAGTCTTAAGACTCAAAATGTATTTCGAGAGGACTGCTGCCTATGCTCAAGCCACTGGAGGCAGAGCCTTACAGGATCAAGGCTGTATTTGAACTTAGTGTCATTCCCTTGTTGACCAGTGCGTAGGCGTAGCCCGCACTTCTCTACGAGACGCTGCGCGTAGCTTGCTTCCCCGGAGGGGTACGGCTGCGCTCAGTGACACCGTAGACATCGCGCACCCCTAGCGTTACAATTTGGCTATTGTTGCATCATCACAACTTTTGCGATTGTATTAACAGATTTTCTCATGCATACGCAGCACGCTCGAACCTTAGCAAGCATTGGTAATTTTCTATTTTTGAGATGTGCTTTTGTTAGGTGCAGTTGATGTGAGCAACTTTGTTAGTATTTAACTGTGCTTGACTATAGCAATATCATTCTTGACAAGTTAAAGCCTACTGGATTTTCTCACAATTGGAGTATGTTTTGCTTTGCACCTAAATTATTCTTCAATATTAGACTTCTTGCATAAATCATAAATAAGAACCCCACTCCTAAGCGCTTGCTCTTAGAAGTAGGGTGTTCAGCGCTTTTGCAAAAGGTCTATTAGATTAGAGGATAATGTCGCTTGCCACTAGTGATGGTGCTCCTGTCAGTCCAATCTCAAACTCAGCCGACAGATCCCCATCAGTGTTAGCTTGAAGAATACCTCCTGAATAACGAACCTGACGGGCTGCTGAGAATACGCCAGCCCCGATGAAAGTGAAGGCTTGGTTGCCCGCTACACTGGAGTTAGCATCAATGGTAGATAGATCGATTTGATCGCCTACAAAGATACCGTTTCCAACGAAGTCAGTGATCACATCGCGTGACAAACCAGGAGGACTATCTGAAACTGAATTGAAATCGAAAATATCGTTGCCAGCACCGCCAGTAAGAGAATCAGTCCCAGCACCGCCAGTGAGGATATCGCTGCCAGCACCGCCATTTAGGGTATCGTTGCCAGCCCCGCCAGTGAGGAGATCGCTGCCGAGATTACCATTTAGGATATCACTGCCAGCATTACCGTTAAGGGTATCGCTGCCGAGATTACCGTTGAGGATATCGCTGCCAGCATCGCCATTTAGGCTATCGTCGCCGGCATTTCCGTTAAGGATATCGCTGCCAGCACCGCCATTTAAGATATCGTCGCCGCCATTGCCGTTAAGGATATCGCTGCCAGCACCCCCATTTAGGGCAGGGCGAAAGATAAATGGGGAACCGTTGATGGTATTGTTGTCATTAAAATTGGTACCGTTGATAATTGCCATTAGTAAGGTTCTCCTGAACTTAGTGGGTAAAAAATAACCTCGTCACTTTCCCATCAGAAAACCGTGTTGCTGATTAAGAGTATGAATTTGGTTTCCCCCAAAGGTGTAAAGGAAACAGTTTCAAATATTGAATTTTTAAATTTCACACTTTCATTCAGCAACGCCGAGAAAACAAGGCAAAGTAATAACGAGTGGGAAGAGATAACTGAACCACACCTGATTGGAGCAGGTCTTTGCTGTTAAGTTTGAAGATTTGACAAGCACTAGATGTATTGATGATTTGGCATCAAAATTAAGCCAAGAGTAATGTCATGTCCTTATCCCGCATTTCTCACAAGCTCAAGGCGTTTGATGGAGGAAAGGAGAAGTAATGAGTAATGAGTAATGAGTAATGAGTAAAAACTTCTTACTTCTTACTCATTACTTCTCCCCGGCACTTGCGCAGGCTTTAAGAGGTGTGGTGAGAAATCCGGGTTATATCTTTACTGGTTGCAGTAGTAGGCTGCTATGAAACAAGCAAAGTTCCTCCTAATTTTCAAGGCAGGTCTATTAGATTAAAGGATGATGTCGTTTGCCACTATTGGTGGTGCCCCTTTAAACCTAATTTCAAACTCAGCCGACAGATCCCCATCAGTGTTAGCTTGAAGAATACCTCCTGAATAACGAACCTGACGGGCTGCTGAGAATACGCCAGCCCCGATGAAAGTGAAGGCTTGGTTGCCCGCTACACTGGAGTTAGCATCAATGGTAGATAGATCGATTTGATCGCCTACAAAGATACCGTTTCCAACGAAGTCAGTGATCACATCGCGTGACAAACCAGGAGGACTATCTGAAACTGAATTGAAATCGAAAATATCGTTGCCAGCACCGCCAGTAAGAGAATCAGTTCCAGCACCTCCACTTATGGTATCGTTGCCAGCATCCCCATATAGAACATCACTGCCAGCACCCCCATATAGAACATCGCTGCCAGCACCCCCATATAGAACATCGCTGCCAGCACCCCCATTTAGGACATCGCTGCCAGCACCCCCATTTAGGACATCGCTGCCAGCACCCCCATTTAGGACATCGCTGCCAGCACCCCCATTTAGAGTATCATTGCCGGCATTGCCGTTAAGGACATCGCTGTTAGCACCCCCATTTAGGATATTGCCGCCGGCATCGTCGTTAATGACATAACTGCCAGCAAAGCCAAAGATAAATGGGGAATTGTTGATGCTACCGTCAAGCAAATTGTTGATAATTGCCATTAGTAAGTTTCTCCTGAACTGAGAAGGTAAAAATTAACCTCGTCACTTTTTCATTAGAAAACGAACAGTGTTGCTGATTAAGACGATGAATTTGGTTTCTCCCAAAGGTGTAAAGGAAACAGTTTAAAAGATTTAATTTTTAAATTTCACTCTGTCATTTAGCAACACTGATAAAACAAGATAAAGAAATAACGAGTGGGAAAAGATAACTGAACTACACCTGATTGGAACAGGTCTTTGCTGTTAAATTTGAAAATTTGAGAAACACTGGACATATTAATGATGTTGGAATCAAAATTATGCCAAAAGTTATGTGATTTTTTTATATCTTTACTGGTTAAAGTAGTAGGCTGCTATGAACCAAGCAAACTTCCTCCTCCAGAAGTGCATAACTTTTAGAACGTTTTGATTGTATTCACAATAATACAAACTATAGTATTACTTTCAAGCCTAACTTTTTCTATCTATAAGAAAGAGTAATTAAATCTATTTTATTTCTCTCACTAAAGCAAAATATGAAACCTTTGTTCAGATAGGGTTGGTTTTGCTTTTTGAGATTTATTTGGTGATTTATCTAGTTATGTATAACGAATTAATTGCCAATAACTTAAAAGCCTTGTTAACCAGTGCATAGGTGTAGCCCGCACTTCTCTACGAGACGCTGCGCGTAGCTTGCTTCCCCGGAGGGGTACGGCTGCGCTCAGTGACACCGTAGACATCGCGACATCCCTTGCGTTACACAATGTGCCTTCTCAAATTCTCTGACATCTTTTGAATTAATTGGCATCATTGCAAGATTGCGATTGTATTACCTGATTTTCTGATGTAGACGCGGCGCAATTTAATAACTATAAACTATCAGAGAGGCAAGCTAAACTGATCTCTATTTCCGACTATTTAATTATCAAAATTCTGCATTCTGCCTTATTTTCAAGGCAGATAATATTAAATTAAAGGATAATGTCACTTTCTACTAGTTGTGGCGCTCTTGTAAGCCGAATTTCAAACTCAGCCGACAGATCCCCATCAGTACTACCTTGGAGAATACCTCCTGAATAACGGATTTGACCGATTGCAGAGAATGCACGACTCCCGATGAAAGTGAAGGCTTGGTTGCCTTCTTTAGTGGAGTTAGCGTCGATGGTAGATAGATCGATTTGATCCCCTGCAAGGATGCCGTTTCCCACAAAATCAGCGATCGCATCCTGTAACAAACCAGGTTGACTCTCTGCAACGAAGTTAAAATCGAAAACATCGTTACCCAATCCTCCAGTGAGAACATCAGTTCCACCAACACCCGTGAGGATACCACCGTTACCAAAATCACCGCTAATCGTATCATTGCCAGATCCGCCAAGTAGGCTATCGTTGCCTAATCCGCCAACAAGGCTATCGTCGCCAGATTCGCCGTTAATCTTATCGTCGCCAGATCCGCCGTTAATCTTATCGTTGCCAGATCCGCCGTCAATCTTATCGTTGCCAGATCCAGTATTAATGATATCGTCGTCAGACCCGCCGTCAATCGTATTGTTACCATCACCGGCGTTAATCGTATCGTTGCCAAATCCGCCGACAATTGTATCGTCGCCAAATCCGGTGTTAATGCGATCGTTGCCCGATACACCGTTAATTATATTGTTCCCCGCTCCGGCGTTAATCGTATCGTTGCCTGAACCGGCGTTAATCGTATCATTGCCTGAACCAGCGTCAATCTTATCGTCGCCAGCTCCGCCGTCAATCCTATTGTTGCCAGATCCGCCGTTAATCGTGTCGTTGCCAGATCCGCCTTGAATCCGATCGTTGCCAGATCCGGTGTTAATTATATCGTTGTCATATCCACCATCAATCGTATTATTGCCATCACCAGCGTTAATCGTATCGTTGCCAAATCCGCCGACAATTGTATCGTCACCAAACCCGGTGTTAATGCGATCGTTGCCAGATACACCGTTAATTATATTGTTCCCCACTCCGGCGTTAATCGTATCGTTGCCAGAACCAGCGTTAATCGTATCGTTGCCAGAACCAGCGTCAATCTTATCGTCGCCAGCTCCGCCGTCAATCCGATCATTGCCAGATACGCCGTTAATTGTATCGTTGCCAGATCCGGCTTGAATGCGATCGTTGCCATTACCACCTTGAATTTTATCGTCACCGTCAAATCCGCCGTCAATCGTATTGTTGCCAGATCCGCCGTCAATTATATCGTTGCCTCTTCCCCCGTCAATTGTATCGCTGCCAAATCCGCCCAGAAGGCTATCATTACCGTTTCCGGCGTTAATTCTATCGTCGCCAGAACCACCATTAATCGTATCGTTGCCAGATCCGCCCCTAATCGTATCGTTACCGTCAAACCCGTTGATGATATCAGGCAAAACAGAAAAAGAATTACCAAGATTGTCAGGCTGATTAGTACCGTTAATGGTTGGCATAGTGAATTTATCCTGAATTTAGAGGGTAAAAAATTACTTCGTCACTTCCCCAGTGGAGAAATAACGAGTGAGAAGATATAACAAATTAGACCTGATTAGAACAGGTCTTTGCTGTTAAGTCTAAAGATTTGAGAAACGATCTATTGATGATATTGGCACCAAAATAGATTGTGCCAAGAGTCATTTGATGTCCTTGTACCTGATGAATTCACCGTTTCTAGCAGCAATCTGCTAGCAAATAAGCAGATTATCTCCTACGGAATTGCATAGGTTTTAGGACATTTTTACTGGATTCAGAATAACAAGAGTATGATACTACCTCAAGCTTAATTTTTTCTATCTTTCAGAAATAATAATTAACTCTTTTTTGTTACTCTTGCTATAACGAAATATGAAATATTTTTTTCAGATAGAGTTTTTTGATATATCATTCAAGGGGAAAAAGGCTTTTCCGATTTGTGCACAGATGCGGTAATCATAAGTAATTAACAGGACTTGATATCACGATACTTTTTTGATAAATCAAAAAAGTGGCATTCATTTATAAAGACTGAATGCCACTTTGTATTTCTCAAAATTTCTGATGACGGAGATATTAGACTTCTTGTATAAGTCGGTAAAAGGGTAAGGGGGAAAGGGGAAAGGAACAATAAAAACCTTTTCCCTTTAACCTTTCCCCTTTTCCCGCTTCTTGCAAAAATTACTTTTGCAAGAGGTCTATTTTACCCAGGTAGAGTTATCCCCGTCACAGCGATCGCACCTGCGATCGCACTGGCGCAAAGAGAAGTAATCGCTGTGCCAAATATCCACCACGCAGCGTTTGCAACGGTTTTCTTGGTTTCTTCGGCTTGCTTTTTAGCTTGCTCTTGAATCGCTTTCAGGCGTTTTTGAGTTTCTTTCTGGATGCGTTCGGCTCGTTGTAATACGCCATCCCGCGCCGATTCTATTTGGTTAATTATGCGATTAGCATCGGCCTCGGAAATATCTTCACGAGAACTCAATACAGCAACTAAGGTGTCACGATCGAATTCACTGAGGCGATCGCGCAAGGCTTCAAATCCGGCTTGGGGATCGTCGAAGACTTTTGCAAAGTCTTGCTTAATGCCTTCATAGTTGAGTTCAGGAAGATTCAGGGAGTTGAGATAGTTGCGAACTTTGGCAAAAACTCCGTCTAGCACTGATTGTACTCTCTGCTGAATCTGCTGGAATTGTTCGACAATCGAGCTGCGAACAGAATCAATTTGCTCGACAATTCGGTTAGCTTCCTCTTCTGAGATATCCTCACGTTGGGATAATAGCGCCACAATTGTGGAACGGTCAAATTTCGCGGCGCGATCACTTAAACTCCCAATTCCAGCGCGGGGAGAAGACAGCAGCAATTGTAAATCGCGTTTGATTCCTTCGGGGTTGAGTTCTTCTTTGTTGGTATTACGCAGATATTCTTCGAGATTGGCTTCAAAATCTAAAGCTTGTTGAGTGGTGCGCTTTGCTAAACGTCGTGGCGTTCTCAGGATATCACCAATGGCATCTTGAGCGCGATCGATAATCTGATTAACCTGCTCTTGGCTCAAGTCACCGCGTTGACTCACGAGTTTAACCAAGGTTTCTCGATCAACATTAGATAAGCGATCGCGCAGTGCTGAGGCTCCAGCTTGAGGATCGTCGAGTAATTTCTCCAAATCGGCTTTGATACCTTCTGGATTAAGTTCTTCCAAGTTGGTATTGCGGAGATATTCAGCGAACCCTTCGGGAAGCTCCGCTAACGCTTTTGTAGTCTTTTCGTACTGTTCTTTCGCTTGTTGCGGTACTTGCAAAATACTATCTCGGACTGCTTCTAGCTGATCGAGAGTTTGGTTTACCTGTTCCTCACTCAAATCTTGACGCTGACTGAGCAATTGTACCAAGGTATCGCGGTCAAATTGGGATAGGCGCGATCGTAAGAGACTAATTCCGGCTTGCGGATCGTCTAGTAAAACTCTAAACTCACGTTTGATCGCTTCGGGATTGAGTTCGTCTTTGTTAGTATTCCGCAGATATTCTTCAACTCTTTGGCGCAGTTCATCGGCTTTCGCTTTTGCTTGCTCTTGCAATTCCCTAGCACGATTCAAGAAATTATCGCGGTTGCGTTCGAGTTGACTAACAATATTATTAGCTTCCTCTTCGCTGATATCTTGACGCTGTTGGAGCAATTGTACAAAAGTATCGCGGTCAAATTGCCCAAAGCGGCTACTTAAATCTTCAAACCCAGCTTGTGGATCGTCTAGTAACTTGCCAAAGTCTCGTTCAATACCTTCGGGATTGAGTTCCTCTTTACCCGTAGAACGCAGATAATCTTCAATGCGGTTGCGGAAATCTTGACCTTTTTCGCGAGTTTGAGCCTGTTTGACAGTTTCTAAAACTTCCAGGCGATCGCTTTCCATTTGTTCGGAAATTTCTTTCACCCTAGCTTCGCTAATATCACCGCGCTGCTTCAACAAGTTGCTGAAATATTCTTGGTTGATTTCTTCCAACTCTCGTCTCACAGTTGTCGGATCTGCATTTACGTCATAGATGACTTCCTTAAATTCATCTACTAGAGTAATTCGGTTAAAGTGCCAAGGGAAGGAATGCAATATGTAGTCTTCTATATCTGCCTTAATTGCATTTTCCAGTGATATGGGTAATTTTGCAGATACTTGCTCAGTTGCCTGTTCTCTAAACTTTTGAAATTGTTCTGTGACTTGCTCAACATCGACATCTTGAACTTTTTCTTTCAGTTTTTGCAACTGAGTTGTAATTTTGTTCACATCGATATTAGAAAGGTTTACCCGTTCCATAACTGCTGGCGCAGCTGCACTTAAGCCATACCTAATAGCTTGCTTGATTACACCATTGCCATTACCGCTGCCGATTGTAACCAGTTCTTGAAGCCGTTCACCTAATTGCTCAGAATTAAGTTCTTCAGGAGTAGCGGACTTGAGTAAATTAATTACTTGTTCTGTGGGATTTTTGCGATTTAAAGCTTGTTGCCATGCACCTTCAAATTGGTCAGCAATGTTATTGATATCTTCTTTAGATAAATCGCCACGGCTGCTGATTAAATCAACAAATGTTTGGCGATTAACGTTTTGCAATAGATCGCTATTAGCAACAGATTGCAAATCTGTATCCTTCAGAAGTTGGTCAAATTGACTCCGAATTTCTTTGATATCCAGCTTTGGCAATTGCAGAGAACCTAAAGAACTTTGGAGAGTATTTTTAATACCTTCAGAATCAAAACCTGAAGTTAATTCCCGCCGGACTGCGGCTGTAATATCTTCAGCAGTAGAAATTAACTGTTTTTTTGCAGTATTCGCACCGATGCCAGCAGTTGCCGTACCCATCAGAGTTTGAAAACCAGAAGTAACAGTATTAGATATAGAACCAATTAAAGAACCTACTGCTGATGAACCCAACCAAATTACTAGTGAAAAATAGGTAGACCAAATGACTACACCAATAATTGCTCCTAAAAATGCGCTTTCGATTAGGCTAAGTTTTACTGCTAAAAAACAAGCAATAAATAATGCGATGCTAACGGTTATTAATGCCCAAGCACCAACTTTCGCTTGACCTTTACGAATTGTCTTACCCAAACCTTCAGACTCATCATCAGAATCGGAGCCAATTTCCCAAGATGAAATTCCGACAGCGACTGAAAAGTTTGTCAACAACAATTGAAAGGCAAATGCCATCAAAACCCCAGCTAGCAGTGCCACCAACAATTTAGGCCCAGAAAAAACAACTGACGCTTCTTCTGGAGTTAGTACTTCCTGAGCTAAAGTTAGGGGCGCTAATCCAAAAGATAGCCAATTCCATCCAAAAAGAGTTAAAACACCTTGAAACATAGGACTTTCCCACTTCTACTCAATTAAATAGCCATTCATAAAATGGCTTATTTATCAGCTTAATTATTATTTATGTAAGCTGGCACTTTCTTAAGTAATAGGTTGGTTGTCCAAAAGTCGTATTTAAAAAAATAAATATTTATCTGGCCTCTAAAAGAAAACATATGATTTAGTTAACATTTTTCTCGAAGAAAATTTATTAGGCAAAAGTAAATCTCATAAAACTATATCTAACGATATACTAGGTTATGAGCGGGTTAATTATAGTTAGTAGCAAATGTTAGAAAGTAACATTTTTTGGTATCAACTTTCTCAATAAAATTGATGTCAGAGATAATTGTTATAAAAACTTTAGAAAATAAAATATATTTTCTACTTAAGATTTAGTTACTAACTTTAGATAAAGACACCTATATCTAATGATAGAGATAAAAATTCTTCCAAGCGATTGATGAAAACGAAATAGAAAAATGTATTAATAAGGGTTATTACGAGCATATGAATTAGTAAATAATTGATTTTTGCTGAGGAGAAAGAATAATGGTGGTAGGTGTACATAAACGTGCTGTAGGTGTATTTTCTCATCGCCGAGATGTTGAACATGCTCTACATGAATTAAAAAAAGTTGGCTTTGACATGAACAGAGTTTCTGTCATTACCCAAGATGGGGACAGAGACGATATTGCTGGTGCAGATGTGAGCGATCGCGTTGGCGATCAATCTGACGAAGGTGCTAAAGTCGGAGCAGCTACAGGTGGTGCTTTGGGCGGATTGGCTGGCTTATTAGTCGGTCTTGGCACTTTAGCAATTCCTGGAGTCGGGCCAATTATGTTGGCTGGAGCCGCAGCAACTACCCTAGCTACAACTCTTGCTGGTGCTGGTATTGGTGCAGTGGCTGGTAGTTTGCTTGGTGCATTAATTGGTTTAGGAATTCCTGAAGAACGGGCTAAAGTTTACGACGAACGTGTTAAACGAGGACACTATTTAGTCATTCTTGATGGTACAGAGGCAGAAATACTTAGAGCAGAAGCAATTTTAAATCATCAGGGTGTGGAAGAGTTTGGCATTTACGACCACCCAGATGCGACAAATGCAACCACTGGTTATGTAACTCCAACTCCGGCTGCGGGTTATAGTGGTGTTGCGAAACGCGCGATCGGGGTATTTTCTCATCGTCGAGATGCTGAAGTCGCAATTACAGAATTGCGAGATGCAGGTTTTTCGTTGAATCAAGTCTCCATCATTGCCAAAGATACAGACGGTCATGGGATTGGTGGTGTAGATGTAGATAGAAATGTTGGTACTGGTAATAAAGCAGACGATGGTGCTAAAGCTGGAGCAGCTACAGGCGGTGTTCTGGGCGGCTTGACCGGCTTATTGGTTGGACTTGGAACTTTAGCAATTCCTGGAATCGGGCCCGTAATTGCAGGTGGTGCAGTTGCAACCACTTTGGCGACAACATTAGCTGGTGGCGCGATCGGTGCAGCAGCAGGGAGTATTGTAGGCGCACTTGTTGGCTTGGGAATTCCTGAAGACAGAGCGCGAGTATATAGCGATCGCTTCCAAAGAGGCGACTACTTAGTAATTCTCGATGGTACGGAAGCTGAAATCCACCAAGCTGAAGCGATTCTCAAACATCGAGGTATTGAAGAATTTGCAATCTATGATGCTACTGAGATTATTGAATATCGCCCAGGTTCCGACCGAGTAACGCATAATGACGCAGCAGTAGTCGATCCCATTCGCCCTAATTACTCAACAGAGGCTCATAGAAACGATCCTGCTGTAGTTATTGTTGATCGTCGTGATGAAGTACTTTAATCCAAAGTAATTGTCATTGACGCTAATCCTACAAAATTGCAGGAGCAAAAATTTGAAACCTTTTCTCCTGACTAAAAAAAACTTGCTCCTCACTTTTGCCGTAAATATCAACAAATTTCAGTTTCTAATTCAGAATTAAACCTATGCAAAAATTAACCCCCTTCGTAATTAGTTGCCTTTTAGTTTTTGGTGTTGCTGCTTGTGATAACGCTTCTAAAACAAGTGAATCTGCACCCAATAATCCTAATGAGGCTCCCCAAGCACCGAGTGCAAAAACAACAGAAGCTTCTCAAAAAGATGCACAAAGTGAAGTTCGTAGAAGACAACTCAATGAGGATATTCGCGCCCGCGAACAGCGTAATAATGTCACTGGTGGCGATACAAAAAGAGATCCAAGTGACTTAGCAAGTCAAGTTCGCTCAAAATTAGAGGCTAATATCCCCAAAGGTCAGCTAACAGTTAATGCCGCAGACGGTGGTGTTGTGACTGTCGCCGGAACTGTCACTAATCAGCAGGAGTTAGCTAAAATTGAAAGATTAGCTAAGGAAATTAAAGGTGTCAACAGTGTAGTTGTGAAAGCAACTGTCTCCACAGTAACTAACTAAAGCAGTTAACAACATTAAGTGAGCAGGTAGGCGTAAAGAGATTTAAATGCTCCTGCTCGGTCTAAGTGGTCAGTAATAAGTTTAACTGACCACTCATAATTGACAACTGACAACCTTAATAACTATATTTATTGATGCTCAGTTCAGTTATACAAAGTCTTGTAGTTACCAAACAGAAAAACTATGGAAACCGAACAACAGCAACGTGAATCCATCAATGCTTCCTTATCACAAGGTACGCTAGCACTTGAAGGTACTGATACTGCAAACTTGCCAAAGTTACCGCCAGCACATGAGCCTGAATCTCAATGGCAGCAAATTAGCAGACAAATTTCTCAATTTTTAGAGCAACTGCCCCAATACTTAAGTAGGTTTTTTCAGGACTACAAACAACCTCTAATAACCGTTGCTTTAATTTTTGCGGCGATTGTTACAGCTAGGCTAGTACTAGCGGCACTAGCTGCAATAAATGATGTTCCACTACTATCACCACTTTTTGAGTTAGTTGGAATTAGTTACACCAGTTGGTTTGTTTTCCGCTATCTACTGAAGGCTTCAACTCGCCAGGAATTAGCCGATGAAATTCAATTACTGAAAAACCAATTCGTGGGCGAGTAAATTTACTAACCATTAAAGTAAGATTTACACGGGCAAATAGAATTCGCAGCTACGCCAACTCTCATCCGCCTCTGCGGACTTGGGTAAAGCCTCTTATAGTTGCAGTTTCTAATTGCCCTTTTAATGTTAGGTTGACTCAACTAAAACCCTTGTTCTACCAAGAAATGTAAATCAACAGTATTTAACCGGATTCCATTTTAGTCTTTTGGATACATCAAAAGATAGAGAATATAACATTATTTTTAAATTTAAGTCACTTCTCAAGATAGTAGTTCGCAGATGAGAAACAACCTAATCTAGTTTTAGAAGTTATTCAATAGATTCTTTAACGAGGACATAAATTATGGCTAATGAAGCAGTTAAGAGAAGTACAGATTCATCCGATCGCGCGGAAGTCGATACATATGATCGCGGCATTATCCCTGCTGAAACCGCCGCTAGAATGGAAAGAGAAGGAAATAAGTACAAAACACTTCCCACAGAAGAAGGGGAAGCAGATGCATCTACTGACGATCAAACCGATCCAGACAGTATACGTACCACTGACGGCTATACCGTGGACAAAGAAGGTTTGTTAAACAACTATGCAGTTGAACCAGAAATGTACTACGAAGAACCGGGTGATGCACGCCAGCAAGTGGCAGAAGATACGGCAGAACGTATCGAAGAACTTGGAGAAATTAATCAGGATGAGGAAGGCAAGTTGACAGATAAGGGTGACAGCCGCGGTAGAGGCCCAGGAGTAATTTAATTAACAACTATTTTGCTGGGTGCAATTACAGGTAAGAAGGCTTAATAGGTGGTTTCTAGAGACGCAATAACTGCGTCTCTAATTTTTTATATTTTGTCTTTAAGACCGCAGAGCGGCAGGGTTTTTAAGCTTTCTGCATATATAGCAACAGACAGGGAGCTTAGGACAGCAATAAAATCACAAAGTACGCTGTTGAAGACGCGTTTCCCGCAAACTGTCCTAACGGCTTTGGCGACTGCTATATTTGAGAATTATAACTAAATGTGAATTCGACAGACCTCACCCACCCAGCCTCCCTCTCCTGCGTAAGCGCTTTGGATCTCTACGGGTTTAATACAGCAGTATTACTAGATAATCAGTGGCTCAAGTTCACAATTATGCCATTGCCGCTGATACCATTCGGCAACCAAAGGACGAACAATAAACTTAGGCTGTCCATCGCCTTTAACGTCAATACGTAAACCTGAATAAGGTCGTCGCTTCTGAGAACCTTGACCATTGCGACCGATGAAGAGATGCGATCGCGCTACTAACCTATTCTCCTCCATCAAATCTGCTCCCTCAATCCGTTGGCGTCGCAAACTAAACCCGCTACCACCACAAACAATCCAGTGGATATGAGAATCAGCGTGTCCCGTATCCATTGTTTCCAAGTGTTCCAAGCAGTGTGCGTGACCATTTATTACCAAATCGACTAAAGGACGACCCTGATTTAAAGAACCGATTTCTTTAGCTACCGCATTCAACACGCCACGCAAGCGATCGCGAACGATTAGAGTTTGTGCTTGTTCCCACTTCGTCGCCTCAGTTACATAAGGAGGATGATGAAAATAAATTATCCTTCCCCGAACTTCAGGATTATTCCAAGATTCAATTAATCTTTGCTTGAGCCAATCCAGTTGTTCAATGTCAGTCAGCGTTGTCTTATTAGTGGCTAGTTGCTTATCGATATCAACGATAATTTCTTCAATTTGTGACATCTTGGCATGGAAGTCATCTAATTGATCGGCTTCATTCGGGTTTTCCGGGCGAAGTTTGGCTGAGGTTTCAATGATTTGCTGCTTTTCTCGCTCGAAATCTTCACGACGTTTTTCTAAGAGTTTGCGATCGGCTTTACCTTTTTTTGTTTTCGGTAGCGGTGGTGGATCGTTAAAGGTATTAGAATCCAAAGCGAAGAAATCAATACCGCCATAACGAAAAGTGTAATAGCGATTGGGAAGGCGGGTAAATTGCCCAGGTTGATAAGAAAGACAACGACCTGTATCTGTCTTGGCTGTGTAGTGCCGATCTAAGTGACTGGCTAACTCTTCTGGAAGCTGAAACGCCTTCAGATAGTCGAGAAATGCCTTTGCGTAAGCGTCACCGCATCCTGAGCCATGCAAGCCCACATCTAGGTCTAACCGCGATCGCAACAGGTGACGAATGGGTAAGGTTGTTAGAGACGCCAAACTCAATAAAATCGGCAAGTTATAGTAATCGTGATTTCCCGGCACAGGTAAAATGGGCAGCTTAAAAACCATCTGGTCATAAGCAATCCGTTTGCGATGCTCTATGCCAGAGATAAACTCTCGGTAAGGCTGGATGAAGTTTTGCTGGTAATATTCACTCGATCCAACTAAATAGATCACATCCCCTGTATGCAGCATAAACCGGGAGTCGTTGTGATGAGGGAGCATCAGTTCCGCCACCTGTCGCTGGGGATTGTGTCCTCTGTGTCTACCGGAACCACTATCACCGACAACTAAAAATGAGAACTCAGAGTTGTCTGTTTGAGCATCTTCCAACACCAGCCGAGTTTGGTCGATATCCCGTTCTACAATTAACGGATCTTGCCACCGCACCCGCTGATTCATTTTCCGAATTTTCTTAGCGATCGCTGGATCAGATACAAGTTTCAATGCAACCTACTCCTGAGTTTTCAATTGAAGGGGAGCAGGGAGAGCAGAGAGGCAGGGGGAGCAGGGGAGGCAGGGGGAGCAGGGTTAAAGGTTAAAGGTTAAAGGGAAAAGGAATAAATTTAATCTTTCCCCTTTTCCCCTTACCCTTTTCCCCTTACCCCTTTCCCTTTCCCCATGCCCCATGCCCAATGCCCCATGCCCATACCCTCATTCTTCTGCCGTATCTTTCATCTCAATAGTCAGATTAGGGAGTCCCTCTAGTTTTTCGGTCGGCTCAACTTCTTCTACTAATGGCACAAAAATTCTTAAGCCTGCTGGTACACACTTAATTTCTACAGGTGTTGTGCCGACTATTTCACCATCTAGAACAACTTTTTGTGGTGGCTCAGTGGTAATTTTAAATTGTTTCGCTCGCAGAAAACCAATATCATCCCGTTCAACGGCGTTACCTGTGGAAGCCGTTTGAAATAGATGAAACGTGGCAGCGATCGCTCCTGCCTTGTTAGTTGGAGCTACAATCGTTAAATCTAGTAACCCATCATCATAAACCAGACCTGCTGGGCCTTGAGCCAAAACTGAAGTGGGAGGTGCGGCATTTGCTACCGTTACTGCACAGGCACTAGTTTTAATTATCCTGTCTTCAGTTTCAATTTCAACATCAAAGTTTTTTAAATTTCTTAATTGCTGGATTCCTGCCAAAACGTAGGCCATCATCCCAAAGCGATTTTTGGCGTCTCGGTCTGCCAATTCTACAGTTTCAGCTTCAAAGCCAATACCTGCCAAAAGTACCATTGGGCGATCGTTGCAATAAGCTACGTCTACATGGGTGGTTGCTCCCTGCAAAATTGTCTGACATGCACCTGCGATCGTGTCAGGAATTCCTAAAGCTGTGGCAAAAGCGTTCGCTGTTCCTCTAGAAATGATCCCAAAGGGGATATCAGTTCCCACTAACGCCGCCGCCGCTATTGAGAGAGTACCATCCCCCCCAGAAGCAATGATTGCATCTACTCCTCGCTCTACAGCTTGATATGCCAGTTGGTCAGCATCGATTTCTTCAGTTGTAAAATGAATATCTAGATCGATCTCTGGCTCTAATATTGCCCGAATTTCTGCTAGCTCTGTATCTGGGTCGCCCTGACCCGCAACAGGATTGAAGATTAAACAGGCGGAACGATTCATAAGGTATAATAACTAAGCTTGGATAACTAATGAAGATAACAAATTATTCTTAGCATTCCTCTAAATTTTCAACTTCCCTTTTAAGGCTGAGTTTTTTAGAGATATTGAACAAGTTTAGCGGAATATGCGATCGCATCATACACCAAGAAAAGCCAAGAATCTTTAAAACCTTCCCAAAGAAGTCTATTTTTAGCCGCCTGTTTCAAAATACTCACTCAAGTGGAAGGGTGTTTGGTTAGTCTGTAGAAAAATTTAAAGCCATCATCAGAATTGTATATAGACAGGTTTTAGGAAATTCCTATATTATGGGAAGTGAGCAAATTAATGTTCTTGAGTCGTAGTTTCAGCAAAGTGAAATCAGCGATCGCAAGTTTATCTGTTTAGTAGCAAAGGGCAATTGAATTAAACTTTAGGCATCTCTTCAGTTGCGCTCCCATCAATGCGTAAATCCAGCTACCATGTCAATTAATCAGACAAGTTGTTGCTTGAGCAACTTGTTAAAGGTATATAAAGTTCCACTACAGCCTACTATTACTTTGTCAAGTTAATCTTGAAGGTTTGTAGTAAGCACTTTAGTGCTTAGAAAATAAGGAATGAAGTCCTTACTACGAACTTAAATTTGACATACTACTAGTCAATTTTGCGGTGGTTACAACTCAAAGCGCTAGGAACTGGGGATAAGGGAGACAAAAGCAATCAATAAATGCCCTTCAGGAGTGCTGAGGTGGTAATCTTCAGAACTTGGAACTGACTCAACGCCTCGCTAACGGAACTGTTTTGCCTCATACATAATGCCCAATCCCTTCAAATTTATAGCTCTAATATGCCTATTCCATTGTTAAGCTATTCCCCTTCATCTCGAAATCATCGTGTATCTGGATATGAGATTCTTGGCGACGAGCAACCTAGAATTTATACAGCCGAATATCTGCAATCATCACTAGAAATGGATGCCTTGATTAAGGCAGCCTATCGCCAGGTTTTCCACGAACAACAGATGCTAGATAGCAACCGCCAAACCTGTCTAGAATCACAACTGAGAACTGGTCAAATTACAGTCAGGGATTTCATTCGAGGATTAGCAATATCTGATGCATTTCGGCGACTTAATTACGAAAGCAACAACAATTACCGCTTTGTGCAGATATGCGTACAGCGCTTATTGGGTCGTGAGGTTTACAATGAACGCGAAAAACTAGCCTGGTCAATTGTGCTAGCTAGTAAAGGACTGTACAGGTTTATCGACGATTTGGTGGATAGTGAGGAGTACATGAGTAACTTTGGTTACAATACAGTCCCCTATCAACGGCGACGGATTTTACAGGGACACTCTCTAGGGGAATTACCTTTTGCCAGAATGGCTCGTTATGGCGAAGATTATCGCGATAAATTGCCGCTTCCCTTGACGAGAAAGCAGGTTGAGCCTTTTAATTTAAAGACCTTCTTACGCAGTTCTGACAGAGATGTGGTGTTATTGCTATTAGCTTCGACGCTGGCACTGATTGTCTTGTTTAGTTTGCTGACTACATTTGGTTATTTCCCAAAATTTGGTGGGTACTAGCTGAAACTTGAAGGTGTAGCGATCGCCATTATGAGCGATCGCTACATCCAAGCAGTCAGAACTTTACAAACAGCTAAAAACACTCAACACTGAATTAGAACACTGCCTTCAACAACGGACTCAATAGTTAGGGAACTCCAAGAAATAAATCATCCATTATTGTGGGGTGGGCGTCTGGGCGGGCGAGACGCCCACCCCACAAGAGTTAATTGGATATTTTTTTTATTTGGAAATCCCTTAGCTAAAGTCCGCTCACAAGGAGCAATGAAAATTCCTTTTCCCTATACTTCTCATATTTGAGATTTCACAAACAAGTTTTTGGTAAAGAATTGTAATCCAAAATCCCAAATCTAAAACCCAAAATTCGTATGAGTCCCTGACTACGGTAGTCTAGATGAGAGTGAATTTATCGCCTCCTTTGATATATTGTTTTATGACTTCAGTTGTTTCTAGTCCCCCACGCACTATTCGGATTGGTTCGCGCAAAAGCCAACTTGCTCTGGTTCAAACCTATTGGGTACAAGAGCAGCTCCAGAAAAGCTTTCCTGATATCACTTTTGAAGTCCACACCATGTCTACCCAAGGCGATAAAATCTTGGATGTAGCATTAGCTAAGATTGGCGATAAAGGACTTTTTACTAAAGAACTTGAAGTTGGAATGCTCAATCAAGAGATTGACTTTGCCGTTCATTCTCTCAAGGATCTGCCGACTCACTTACCAGAAGGGTTGACGTTAGCAGCAATCACTGAACGAGAAAACCCAGCCGATGCATTAGTTGTGCATGAAAAGCACAAAGATAAACAAATCGATACGTTGCCAGAAGGTGCGGTAATTGGTACATCTTCTCTAAGACGTTTAGCACAGTTACGCCATCACTTCCCTCACTTTACATTTAAAGATGTGCGGGGAAACTTGATTACACGGTTGGCAAAACTGGATGCAGGTGAATACGATGCTTTGATTTTGGCAGCCGCAGGATTAGAGAGATTGGGAATGGGCGATCGCGTTCATCAAATCTTATCCAAAGAAATCTCCCTCCACGCGGTTGGGCAAGGAGCTTTGGGGATAGAATGCCGTGCTGATGATAGTGAAGTGCTATCTCTACTCAAAGCAATTGAACATACCGAAACACGCGATCGCTGTCTTGCCGAACGATCTTTTCTCCGTTCTCTAGAGGGTGGATGTCAAGTACCTATCGGTGTAAATACAGAAATATCGGGTGAGAATTTGACCTTAACCGGGATAGTCGCCAGTGTAGATGGTCAAAAGTTCGTAAAAGATACCGTCACCGGACTTGCCAATAATGCCGAAGCACTAGGCACAGAACTAGCAGAACTGTTGCGGCAACAGGGAGCGCAAGAAATTTTATCAGAAATTTTTGCGGTGATTCAGCGCGGTTCCTAAGCAATTGGGCAAGCCAATGTGATTAGATAAGAATTGATCGCCGTTGCACTAAATATGTGCCAGACGCGACAATTCGCGTTGGTCGGGATTTCAGAAAGTTAATTTGACAATATAGACTCAGGGAAGCAAAAATTACCATGCGGATTCTATTTGTTGCAGCAGAAGCAGCACCCGTTGCGAAAGTAGGAGGAATGGGTGATGTTGTCGGGGCATTACCCAAAGTCCTGAGAGAAATGGGGCATGATGTGCGGATATTCTTGCCTTACTACGGCTTCCTGCCAGACAAAATGGAAATTCCCCAAGAACCGATCTGGTGGGGAGATGCCATGTTCCAGCACTTTGCAGTATATGAAAGTATTCTGCCTGGTACTGATGTTCCCTTGTACTTATTTGGACATCCGTCCTTCATGCCGCGCCGCATCTATTCTGGAGATGATGAAGATTGGCGGTTCACATTGTTTGCTAATGGTGCAGCCGAGTTCGCCTGGAATTACTGGAAGCCAGATATTATCCATTGTCACGATTGGCATACAGGGATGATTCCCGTGTGGATGCACCAAGATCCTGATATCACCACAGTGTTTACCATCCATAACCTGGCTTATCAAGGGCCGTGGCGTTGGTATTTAGAAAAAATTACTTGGTGTCCCTGGTATATGCAAGGACACAACGTCATGGCGGCGGCGGTACAATTTGCCAACAAGGTAAATACAGTTTCGCCCACCTATGCCGAGCAAATCAAGACAGCTACTTACGGTGAGACATTAGAAGGTTTGCTGTCCTTTATTAGCGGTAAATTATCTGGGATTATCAACGGTATTGATACCGAGGTTTATAACCCAGAAAATGACAAATATATTGAGCAAACCTTTACTGCTGATACTTTAGAAAAACGCAAAGCCAATAAAGTTGCTTTGCAACAAGAGCTAGGATTAGAAGTTAATTCCAAAGCCTTTTTTATTGGGATTGTTACCCGATTAGTGGAACAAAAAGGCATTGATTTGATATTGCAAATCCTCGATCGCTTCCTATCTTATACAGATGCCCAGTTTGTGCTGTTAGGGACAGGCGATCGCAACTATGAAACTCAGATGTGGCAATTAGCATCCCGCTTCCCCGGACGCATGGCAACTTACTTACTGTATAACGATGCCCTGTCTCGCCGGATCTATGCTGGTACTGATGCCTTCTTGATGCCCAGCCGTTTTGAACCATGCGGTATTAGCCAAATGATGGCTTTGCGCTACGGTTCTGTACCCATTGTCCGCCGCACAGGTGGATTAGTTGACACTGTAAGCCATCACGACCCTGAAAATGCTGCTGGTACTGGTTATTGCTTCGATCGCTATGAACCGCTAGACCTTTTCACTTGTATGATCCGAGCTTGGGAAGGCTTCCGTTTCAAACCGCAATGGCAAGAACTACAAAAACGGGGTATGAGTCAAGATTTTAGTTGGTATCAATCTGCTAAGGAGTACGTAAAGTTGTACAGATCGATTTACGGTTTGCCAGAAGAAGAAGAGACTCCAGAACCAAAGTTAGTTTTAAACGAAGCAGTCACTAGCACCAGTAGCAAGTAATATCATGTCCGCTTAGATTGCTTATTAAACCCAAAGAACCCCACCCCGCCAAAGCTACGCTTTGTCTCCCCTCCCCGCTTGCGGGGAGGGGTTGGGGGTGGGGTGTAATGACAGGCTGCTAGATCCCCGACTTCTTCAAGAAGTCGGGGATCTGAACACCACTAACCTCTTAAAACTTTTGCGATAGACCAGTAGCCGTAAAGCGTCTATGTTTATGTAGCCGCGACTTCCAGTCGCCAGCGCTATTGATTACTTGTCGCTTTCGCCCTAATTAGCCAATCACGATCGCCAGTACAAATTTCCCGACCGGAGGAGTCTCCTAAGCGGTCTAGCGCTAATAAACAAGCGTATTTCAAATCCCAAATCGGTGTATTCAGGCAAATTTTGATTTCAGGAATTGCTCGTGAATCACCCAATTCACCAAGAGCGATCGCACAGGCCGCACGAGATTTTTGAAACTGGGGTTCGCGGTTGTGCAGGTTTTCTATTAATAAATCGTAGGCGGGTGCATATTTTAGCCAGCCGAAAAGTTTCATCACATGATAATGAGCGCCATAGTCGTTATATGCTTTGTCGCCATAAGTTACTAAAAGTGCTTGGGGTGCTTCTTGTGGATAGATATCTAGTAAGGTTTTTGTCGCTAAATAGCAACGTCCAAAATCGGTTTCGTAGAGTTCGTTAATCACAAAATCTAGAACAGGGGTAGCATCATACTCATGTACTAGATCGAGGTCGTTGGGATGATCGTAAAGTACTTGCTCTAAGTAAGGTTGAATTTCTGTAAAGGTAATTTCACCACTGGGAACACCTGCATCCAAAAGCATCCGCAATCCTCGCAAGCGAAACACCAGAGATACAGGACAACGGGCAATTTCTGGGATGGCTTTGTAGTAGCGGGAATCAATCAGGTCTTGAATAGAACCGCGCCGTGCATTGACGCTAGAACTTTGCAGCAGCGCCATCACCTCGGTAATTTGGGAGTAGTCACCCGTGAAGCGACAAACTGTAGCGATCGCTGCACTACGGGTAGGTTCATCCTCAACTTGGGTAAACTTCCGTACACGTTCTAGGGAAGGCTGATAGTCAGCGTTAGCTAGAGTGTGAATAATGACTCGATAGATTTGATCTGGTTTATCGAGCAGTTGTGCCACCTCTTCGAGAATTTCTGGCTCTTTAGTGCCAATTTCCCCGATTGCCCACACAGTATTTTCAACAGTATAAATATCATCATCTTTAAGACATTGCCGAATTACAGGTAAAGCTGATTGTGCCTGTAATCGCCCCAGACTTTCCACAGCTTTGCGTCGGACAATGCGGTGGTCTAACTCATCAGGGTTACTGGTTTCAATTGCCCGCACCAAAGCCGCGATCGATTGCTCAGTGGGGAAGTTAATTAAATGGGAAACAGCAATATACTTATCAGAAGCGTCTTCGAGTTGTTCTAATGGTGTATCGATAATTGCGATCGCTTCTTCTTCTGTCAGCCCAAACATTTTAAAAAAACGTTTATCCATTGATCTATAAATGGCTCTTGGATAATTGCTTTGAAGTCACTTTTACTATCGTACTAGGGACTGGCTACTAGTGATTGGGGACTGGGAAGATGAAGCGTAGACGGGGCGAGTACAAAATAACGAGGTAGAGCCAAACAAACCAAAAAACCGCATCATCGCCCTCAAAAAAACTGTATAAAAAAGCTATTCATCCTCATCTCCTGCTGGTCGTTCGCTGTCACTTTGTTGGGTGTTCCACTCTAAAACAATACGCTCTAGCATTTCGGCCTGCGTACAGTTATTTACAGCAGCGTATTGCTTAATTAGCTCTCTTACTGTAGGACTAATGTGGCGTATATCTAGTGGGTTGTTTCTTGTCGTTTCCACGATCTTTTTCCAGAATGTAGTTGGGTTAAACTTTTGAAGATTTACGTCAAAAAGCTTTACCAGTGGTAACGCGATCTGAGAAGATCATAATATAGGCATTTGTCAGCTATTAGTTCAGTTGCCTCTTGCTAATTGTTCAGTTTTATGTAACAGCTAAACGTTGGTCTTTAGCGAGTAACCAATCGCACATCATTCATATAAACACATATTTAGGAAACCAAACTTATGGATGAAACCTCTGAACTCACAACAGCCAATAACATAACCGCTCAAGATGTAGCAGAAGTGATTGCAGAACTTGAGCAATATCGGGAACGTCTAGTTCAAGAAACTACGGAAACTGCAAAACGGGCTAAGTTGATGAAAGTAAGCGTTATGGCAAAACTGGAGCCTGAGCTTGCCAAGATTGATTCTGCACTCCAGGAACTCCGTAATCAACAGGCTGCCTTGAGTGGCAGCAACTAGTCATTTGTCTTGATAATTTAGCTAGAAATTATATGCTCAACTCCGAAACTCAATCCGGGGCAGATTCGTTAAATCTGTCCCATGCAGAAAGTGACGCTTTATTTAAAGCGGTGAGTGAGCAATTAAGCTTAAACACCTTCAACTCCGATGACCAAGAGCTAATAAAGCGGATGGTTGAGAGTATGGGAGACTCACGAGGCATGGTGAGGTTGAGTTTTGCAGAGGCTTTGGGTAAAATCGGCAAACCAGCGACCCCTTTATTGATGGAAGCTGTGGCAAGTCATCCCAACCCAGTTGTGCGGAGAGCCAGCGCTAAAACCTTGACACTGATCGCCGATCCGATCGCAGTTCCGACTTTGGTCAATGCCCTCTTAAATGATGAAGATATGGTAGTCAAAACCTCGTCGGTGGGGGGGCTGGCCAAAATAGGTGAAGCAGCTGTACCAGCATTGCTGAAAATCTTAGCGTCAACTGAGTATCCAGAAAGTGCCAAAGGTCATGCAGTATGGGCGTTAGGATTTATTGGTGCAGAAGCGAAGGAGCATTTATATCGAGAGATTAACTCAGACTCCGCTGAAGTTCGGGCTGCGGTAGTGGGTGCGATCGCTAAAATTGCTCAAGAAGGTACTCAAGAAGGAGCATTTAATATTTTAATTAATGCCCTCAACGATCCATCTGAAATTGTCAGGTGTGAAGCCGCAGCAGCTTTGGGTAGCCTCACCTATCGCTCGGCAATTCCTAGTCTTGTTGAATTACTACATCATCCCGATTGGGAAACTCGAAAAGCAGCGGCTCTGGCATTGATGAAGATTGGCGACGGTGCTGCTTTAGAACCCCTGCAAGCCGCATTAATGGAGGAAGAAGAAGCGGGGGTTCAAGCAGTGATGAAGTTGGCGATTTCTCAAATTGAGAGGCAGTTAGAGGAAGAAGCTTGGGAATAAAGCGATGGACAGAATATGACAAAGGTAAATGGAAAATGATCCTTACTTTTGACCAAGCTGCTTATAGTAGTCTACTAGCTGAAGTTTATCTAAATGTATGCGCCCTATTGGGATTGATAAAAGTAGTTGTAAGAGCGATCGCTACTCTCTCTTATATTTATCTCTTATATTTAATCACTTGATCTAATCGGGGCAAAGCACTCACCGCTGACTCCCGAACATAAGGATCGATAGATTCATCATTTGTCAATGCCGTCAGCACTTCCACCCCTCGGATATCGCCCATAGAACCGATTGCATTAACGATCGCCACAGCCACTGCAACATTATCTATTGTTTTCAGAGCTTCAGTCAAAATCTCAAAGGCGGGAGAACCAATCTCACCCAATGCCATTACTGATGCGATATAAACAACTGGATTTGGGTCATTGAGCGCTGTTTGCAATCCCTGTAAGCCCTCATTTGGGAAGGGAACATCAGGATGATTAGCCGCAACCTGTGCTAGAGCTTTAGCACAACTACCCCGAATGGTCGCATTATCACTATTTACTAATGACTCTACCAGTAGCGGTACAGCATCTATACCAATAGCACCCAGTGCTTTTACCGCAGCTCGACGATAGGTGACATCTTCTTCATCTAAAATACCCATCAGTCGAGGAATAGTATTTTCATCACGGACATCAGCCAGTTCCCACATGGCTCGTTCTCGCAAATTGGGGTTGGGGTGTTTTAACTGTGCAAATAAAGAATCTATTGTCATAAAAGAAAACTTCCCTGTTTAAATCCCCCAAGTTCAATCATTAATTACGAATTACGTTAGCGAGTCCGCGTACTCTTACAGAGAAGCAAGCTACGCTTTTAGCATCTCGTAGAGAGCGTCATTACGAATTACGAATTATTAACAACAGAGGGACTCTTGTTCAATCACTCAACCTGATACAGGCAAAGCAACAGACTGAGAGTCCCTGAGTTTTAGAGTATGACGATCACTCGTCTACGTCTAGTCAATCCCTATTACTATGAAAGGGAGTTGATTACGTAGTCAAGAAGAGAGCGGAACTCAACTAACGCTTGAGGAGACAAGTCGCGAGGAGAGCAAGCGCGATCGCGAGTATAAGTCAACGCGGTAACGTAGGGAGCGGTGGGCAGACCCAAAGAGCGATAAACTTCACGAGCACCTGCAATACCCCACTCATCCAAAGGACCAGTACCGCCCACAACTAAGCTGTAGTTGATCAAGCGTAAGTAGTGCTTGATGTCGCGGAGGCACTTGTCTTTCTTAACTTGAGTGTCGCCAGCTTCACCATCTTGGCTCAGGTAAGGATATTTCTTGAAGGCAGCATCATAACCTTCCTTAGCTACGTTATCGATACCAGAAGCTAGCTTTTCAGCAGCTTCTAGACGAGCATTAGCACGCTGAATGCTACCTTGAACGGATTCTAGATCGGAACTGCTTGGAAAACGACCTGCTGCATCAGCAGATCCAATAACTGTAGTGATAACTGATTTCATTGCTTTTTATACTCCAGATTAGATTTGATCGAGTTTTAATTTCAGTTTGCTTGGCTAACAGCCTTTAGCCATGAGCGATTAGCTCAAAGCAGAAATTACGCGATCGAAGTAGCTAGCAGCTTCAGCAGCTAGAGCAGAGCAGTCGCCTTGAACAACTTCTTGTTTACGGAACTTTTTACCAGCGTTAGCTTCAGTGTTGGTGTTGGTGATGTGAGCGACGCTGATAGCCTTCAGGATTTGGAAAGCCCGTACAGAAGAGCCAGTGGGTACGCCCAAAGCTGTGTAGGTTTCTTTCAAACCGTTCAAAGCACGATCATCCAATACGGAAGAATCACCAGCCAATAGTGCGTAGGTTACATAGCGCAGAACGATTTCAGCATCACGCAAGCAAGCAGCCATCCGGCGAGTGGGATACAAGTTACCACCAGCTTGTAGCAAACCTGTATTTTCACAAGCAATCCCAGCAATAGCATCAGAAACCGCGCAGCTAGCGTTGCTGGCGATCGCATTCACTGCATCAAGGCGCTTGTTGCCTTCAGCGATGAAAGACTTCAGGGCTGCCAAGTCAGCACCACCGATAGGAGCGGTTTTGGCATCAGCCGCAATTACAGCTCTGGAAAAAGCATCAAGAACCATGAGTTCTCCTTAATATTCACAAATGGCGGATATTATTTCTGGCGTGTTCTCGATCAGGTTAACTGTGAGTAGCCAAACAAAAACATAGGGGATCAATAGTACCCTAGTCTTTACTATGAGAGACAAAGTAATAATCTGTAATATTTACCTATAATTTTGGCTTTCCCGATCAAAAAATCAAAATTTAGCCGAAATTGGGCAAAAAAATTAAGACTTACGCATTTTTATGGAACTCTGCCATTGCGTAAGTCTTAAGGAAAAAATCTTGGTTTTTACTGTATCAAGCTTGTTTTAACAGATGTTTGACCAAATTATCTTTTACCATCATCTGCCGTAAAACTTCTAGTAAATATTCTTGAGCCTCTTGTTGACTCAAACTTTTTACTTGGTCTTTCAAATTTTGTAAGCGAAACTGTTGTTCTAAAGTTAATTCGACTGGAAAGTCCATCATTCACTCCTGTGATTGACTGAATCGAAAGGTATTTGTTGTTATTGGAAGACGATCGCTTTCTAATAGTCTAGCACTTGGACATTAAAATGTCTACATTGTCAAGCTATAAAGAACCATGCTTATAAAAGTTTACAATTACATAACAACACTTCTGTATCTCCTTTTTCAGGGTGTTTCTTGAAGCTGGCCGCTAATCGCTGTAATGTTTAGAATGTTTATATACCAACTACTCTAAAAAGAAAGACCTCGTAAAACATCATCCGCAGGAGTAATAAGTAGGAGTCAGAAGATTGATAGACGCAATGGAATTTTTTCAGCTAAGTGCTGGTAAGTGGCGATCGCAACGTGCAACTCATCATCTGGCGTTCAAGCGCTCAGAGATAGGAGAATCGGATATACAGGTAGAAACTCTCGATGCCGATCATCCAGAAATCATTGAACTGTGCCAGTATCATGAGATTGACCCCAGCCTTTCAGTCGGTGGTTCGCGTGTGCGTTGGCTAGGAACAATGGCTTGGGATCGAGAGGGTGAGGAGAATCATCAGGGGAAAACTATATTTGCGATCGTGCCTGATGGCGATAACCCAAGGCAAGGTAAATTACTCCGCGAAAGAGGCTACGCCGAAATAGTGCCTGTAGTCGGTCTTTTTCACATGGATGATGAAGATGGACTAGTGTTGACAACCGAATACGAAACAATGAGTTCCATTGAGCGATTCTGGTTCGCCAGCCCAAATATGCGACTACGAACCAGTACAGTCAAACGGTTTGGTGGCTTTAGCACCGCATCATTTTGTAGTGAAAGCCGCATTGAAACTTCTGTTGAGGTTTCTAGCCCAGAAGAAGTAACAGAAAAACTTGGGACGGATGTTCTGGAAAAAAGACAGTTTTATTCAGTTTTGGGCTGGTGAATGATTCTTAAGCAGAGCGATGCTTTTACTCGTGGGCAAGATTATCTGCGTCTGGTACAGGGACTTGCCCTAGAACCGGGTATGGTGGATGTGTTTGATAACCTGCGCGATCGCATCCCCATTTGCACTTGGATCGGCGAGAATATTAACGCTGTAAACGCTCAGATCAACACCTATCTGGAAGTTTGTCATGAGTGCTTTCATCCCCAAGAACGTCGCCAAATCCAAATTTTTGCAGTCCCCATAGCTCAATCCTTCGGCATAGATGGGCTGTGCAATATTCTCACAAACCCAATCACTATTCTGGTAGATGTTGGTCGAGTTGCACCTAGAGATTGGTTTGGTGTAGTTGTCCATGAATACGCCCATGCCCATCTAGGAGAGTTTGGTCACAATGAGCAGTTTGCTAGTATCCTATCTCATCTATGCTTAGGATTGGGATTGGAACCACCCTCCTGGCAGGCAGGAATGGAAGCAACTTTGCGTAGTTGGCCTTACTGTAAATCAACCATAGATCCCCTGGAATTTTGGATAGGTCGCTGACTCGCCGAGGGGGCAGGGGAGCAGGGGAGCAGGGGAGATGAGGGGACAAGGAGATAAACAAAACTCTTAACTCCTAACTCCTAACTCCTAACTCAGCACTCCTAACGCCCAATGCCCCATATTCTATTAATTTCTTTTGCTAAATGTTAAAAATTATTGCTTCAATTCAAAAAGGTGAAACTGAATCTCCTAATCTAAAATATGTGAATAAAATTTTTTAGTCGATTTACGTAGTCATTAAGCTAGAAGTCTGATTACCTATTTATTGATTAGCTATGGGTTGAATCCAGCAGACTAATCATTTATCCTACGAATACTTAAATTCTGCTTAGTTAAGTTTCGTGAAATTTTATCAGAATCTGAAGTTCTGATACAACTACTCCCTTAATATGTGATTAAAAGTTGTTAACTTTAATTAAGAACATGGAGGCTTTAGAGTGCCACTTCCTCTGTTAGAATATGAACCTTCAAGTCAAAATCAGCGTGTAGCTGGATACGAAGTACCTGGTGATGAGCAGCCCAGGATTTTTACTACAGACAATATACTTTCTCCGTCAGATTTAGGCGATCTGATCGAAGCAGCATATCGTCAAATTTTCTTTTATGCTTTTGCTGCCGATCGCGAAACATATTTAGAGTCTCAACTCCGTAATGGACAAATTACAGTACGGGACTTTATTCGTGGGTTGGTGCTTTCCAACACCTTTAAGAAAAGCTTCTACGACCTCAACAATAACTATCGCTTTGTTGAGCAAGTAATTCAGCGGGTTCTAGGACGCGATCCATACAGCGAGCGGGAAAAAATCGCTTGGTCAATTGTGGTCGCTACCAAGGGGATTGTAGGCTTTATTGATGAAGTGCTCAACACTGAAGAGTACCTGAGCAATTTTGGATATTCCACAGTGCCTTATCAGCGCCGTCGGATACTGCCATCCCAGTCTGCGGGTGAGTTGCCATTCAACATCAAATCTCCGCGATACGAAGATTATCACCGTGCCAAATTGGGTTTCCCCCAAATCATTTGGCAGGTCGAAGTACGCAGATTCCTTCCACAAGAGCAAAAGCCCAAGGCTGGCGATCCAGCTTTATTCTTGGGTTTGGCACAAAGTATCAATGCAACTGGCAATGCTCCACAACGGATCTCGCCATACAACATCGATATCGAAAAGTCTGTACCTTATCGGCAACTGTCAGGAATTAAATAACGATTTTTGGTCGGTGGCTGGCTAGTACATCCATTGGATCGTTTTATAGCGTGCATAAGTCTTGGGTTATGTAGGAGTTTTATTTAGATATAACTAAGTGAAACAAACTCTATCCCATGTCTAATGCACGCTAGTTGTTAATGGTTTTTTATCAATACTTGATGTATTTAAAACCGGGTTAGATTCAAGCGTGGATGAGGTTAAAGTGTAGTTCGTCTTTTTAGCATCTCTAAAAGTTTTGTAAAGTGGGCGGGAGGAGTAGCTGTCACCTCAATCAACTCCTCAGATAGGGGATGCTGCAATTTGAGTCGCCAAGCGTGTAGTGCTTGACCAGGCAAATTTACACCCACTGAATGGCCAGAACTATAAACTGGGTCGCCGACAATGGGATGACCAATTTTGCTGCTGTGGACGCGAATTTGATGGGTGCGTCCAGTTTCTAATTGAAAGTGGATTAAGGTGAAGTTACCAAGGCGTTCTAGTACTTTCCAGTGAGTGACGGCGACTCGTCCGCCTTGTTCAACAGGCATAACAGCCATTTTTTTGCGGTCTTGGGGATGGCGACCAATAGGCAAGTCAATAGTGCCACTTTCAGTTTTTGGCGCACCATAAACTACGCCCAAGTATTCTCGTCGTGCAGTTTTTGCTTTCAGTTGTGCTTGTAGATGATGATGGGCAATATCTGTTTTAGCAATCGCGATCGCACCTGTAGTATCCTTATCCAATCTATGGACAATTCCCGGACGTTGGACTCCGCCAATTCCTGGTAAATTGGGACAGTGAGCCAGCAGGGCATTTACTAAAGTACCATCTGGATGACCGGGCGCAGGATGGACAACTAAACCTGCGGGTTTGTTGAGAATAAGTAACTGGTCGTCTTCATATAGGATATCTAAGGGGATATCTTCTGCTTGCAATTCTAAAGGTTGAACTTCTGGGATTTCGAGAGTGATGCGATCGCCTAGCTTGACATTGATCTTCTTAGATGTGCAGACTCGATCGTTAAGTTGGACGTTACCCTGTTCGATTAACTGTTGGATGCGAGAACGAGATAAATCTGGTAATTCTTGGGAAAGGTAACGGTCGAGGCGATCGCTTTTGGTGTTGACGCAGTGTATCGTACTCTTAAGGGGAAGCAAGCTAGGTAAAGCATCCTCCAGTGGAGTTGACAAGCGATCGCTATTTTCTTGGATTTGTAAATTAAATTCGGTCACAATTGCTCTAGATTAATTCCCGTTCTTTAAGTAAAGCGCGAAATACTTTAAAAGGGCGTTATAAATCACGTCTACCAAGGCAAAACCTTGATTTTACCTTAGAGGTTGTTTGAAAAGTTTGAAAAGTCTAAATTATTACTTGCCCTACACAAGCAAAGTCCGTCTGCGCGGACTAACACAAAATCAAGCTTCTTAACCCACGTAGGTGGGTTTCGTCTGTGTAGTCGCGATTTCCAATCGCCCAAAACTTTTCAAACATCCTCTTAGCGAACGAGAATTAAATTTGAGATGTAGCAAATGCTCTAACCAAAAAGCGTCTCCTCCTCTCCTTCTCCGTGTCCTCTGCGCCTCTGCGGTTCGTTATTCTAAATCTATAACTTCTTGCGGCAACTCAAATAAACCATCTTCCCCAGCTTCAAAATCAATCACCTGATACACAGCATCAATATTTAACTCACCATAAATGTGAGGAAATAATTCTACTATTTCAGCAGGTTCATAGCGAATTTCAGCTTGGACTTTTTCAGAATCAATCAAAAGTAGTACCAATTCTTTTTGATTATCAAAAAATCTCTTTGCAACCTTGAGTATTTGCGTAGATTTTGAACAATGTATAAAACCTTCACTGTCTAACGAATCAGCGCGATATGTGCCAAGATTTTTTGCTTGTTCCCATTGTTGACGTTTGGTAATATGGAGAATGGTGTTCATGTCGCTTGTATCATTTTACGAATATCATCTAAAGGCGATTCAGGTTCATTAGGATTATCAGGATAAAATTCTAACACTACAGTAATATTTAGGTTGCCATGTTCCCTCTTCATGAATGGAGAAATAATTTCTGTATATGCTTTTATTCTAAGTTTTCCTGATTGCCAGCCTGTAGAGCCAACTCTGAAAACTTGACAGTTTATGCCTTCGGTAGAAGATTGCCATGTAATATCTTCAACTTGAAAATTGACTTCGTTTATACACAGTCTTTTAAAAAGTCCTGAAACTGAAAAATCAACATGATTTTCCCTTAATGGTGTACGAAATTTATGACTAAAATTTTCAGATATCAATTCTTTGAATCTGCTAACGATATATGTATCTTTATTAAATAACAAAACATCAGCATCAAAGTCTAATAGTTGGCATATCTTGTTCATATTAATCCTAGTAGTTAATGTAAATTAGGAATTGTCAGCATGATAGTTTAAAGTAATCAACTATTTTAATCGGTAATTATTAACATCAATTCAGTGATAGTACTGATATTCAAGCTGCTCAAGATAGTTTAGCAATCCTAAATAAGTTACGAACAAAAAGATCCCCGACTTCTTTAAGAAGTCGGGAATCTGAGTCTCTGGAGTTTGCAAATCAAATAGGATTGCTATTAATTATAATGCGGCTGTAAATTTTGACTGGCTTGGCTTCTTCAATAAAATTACGGAATACAAACATCTGGCGCACATAAACCAGGAAATTGAAGAGTTGTCACCTTAAAAGTATCCAAATCTACACAACGAATAGCATGGTTATTAGTATCAGCAATATATAAAAAAGAACTCAAAGCACTCAATCCCGAAGGTTCAAAAAAGCGGCTATTTTTACTTTGACCATTTTGTAAACCAGCAAAACCATCTCCCAAAACTGTTTGACAATTCCCACTAGGACTAACTAATTTAATTTTATGGTTATAAGTATCTGCTACCCACAAAAAATTCTGCGCGTATTCCACTCCTAAACAGTGTTGTAAACGGACATCTTCACCTTGTCCATCAACATCGCCAAAACCAAATAAACCGCCACTACCGCAAACAGTTCTTACTTGATACGGTTCGACAATTCCAATACCACGAATTGAACTAACTTCACTGTCAGCAATATATAATTCTTGCCCATTATTAGTAATACCACTAGGTTGAGCAAAGGCAGATTCGGTAAGTGAACCATCAATACACGCTTCTGCACCAGTACCAGCATAAGTTTTGATAATGCCAGTTTCTAAATCCATTTCCCAAATTTGATGCGGCCCAGCCATTGCAATAAATAGAGTATTTCCTACTTTCACTAAATCCCAAGGGGAATTCAGCGCGGTTTCTAAAGCAGCACCGCCATGAGGATGAATATTGCGGCTTTGTTCACCAATTCCCGCAATAGTTTTGACTACTTGGCGCTTTAAATCAACTCGCCGTAGCGCATGATTTTCTGTATCAGCAACGTAAAGAATCTGATTTTCGGCATCATAAGCCATTCCTTGCGGTGCAAAGAATTGCGCTTCGTTAAAAGCACCATCGGTTAAGCCAGATTGTCCAGTCCCAATTAATTGTAAAATTTCCCCATCAAAGCTACTCATAACTAGGCGGTGATGTCCAGAGTCAGCGATGAATAAACCTGCTTGAGTAGCTAGAACTTTACCAGGAAAAGCTAAAGGTGTGATTAATGGTTGGCGCTGTTTTTCTAAAGTTAAACTTATTTCTTGGAAATTAATTGTGCCTTTGTTTTGGTGTTGCTGAATTAACTTTTGAATCAACTCGTCTAAAGTATCACGGTTTCCTTCACCAGAAATCTGGCCAATCACGTAACCTTCTGGATCGATAATTATTAACGTAGGCCAAGCACGCACAGCATACTCTTCCCAAATCCGAAAACCTTTGTCAACTACAACTGGATGTTCAATGTCATAGCGCAGAATAGCTTGGCGAATATTTTCTGTTTCTTTTTCATTTTCAAATTTGGCAGAGTGAACGCCGATAATAGTAAGGCTATCTTTATATTTTTGTTCTAAATATTTCAGGTTTGGCAGAATATGCAGACAATTAATGCAGCAGTATGTCCAAAAGTCTAAAATTACGACTCTACCCTTAAGTTGTTTAAGAGACAATGGTTTATCGGTATTGAGCCAAAAATAATTTCGCGGTAATTCTGGCGCTCTGACACGGGGAATCATACTAATTGGTAATTCGTAATTAAGCTCGACTTTATCCATTTTCTAGCAACGCGATACTCCTACAGAGTCGTTGCACTAATGCTAATGCTAAAACCTATATGGGGTATTATTTTTACTTTTTAGTAGGACTTATGCACGAGTCACGGAATAACGAACCATAGAGGCACAGAGAGAGGGCACGGAGAAACAGAGTTTGAGAGATAATTTGTGTAAGTCCTATTTAGATTTCACCGTGAATTCAGTGACATCGAAAAAGTTTTTGCTAAAAAGTTAGGGTTTTTTCTCTATTAAGGAGAACTAAGTTCTTAATTTTGAATAAAGTCGAGTTAAAAAATGTTTGAAAAGTCTCAAAGTATACCATAAACACCACTTCCACTCCTCTCAAAGCATCGAGGAGATGCCGCAGGCGGTGGGGTTATTTCTATGCAGCTTCATAAATAAATGGTATAAACAAGGCAGCTTATCTGTTGGTATTTGTTGCCCATACAGGAATATTATCACCTCTATAAATTACCAAGTTTCCATCATTTTGAACTTCGAGACGACAATTAGAACCAAGCCCACCTGTATTACTTGCCCACACAGGGTTTCGACTATAATTATAACTGACTAAATTGCAGTCGGTTTGCATTATGGTGTAGTAAACTGATGTGTCAATAACGTTTGATGCCCACAGACGAGTGTTGTAAGCATAAAGAACAAAGTTTCCATCAGATTGCTGGATAGCTTTATATACCCCATTAGGTGAAATCAAGTATTGATTAGTGGCAGCGAATAAGTATTCGCCTGTATAAAGTACAGATGTAAGAGATGTAAGGATAGATAGATCAATATCCGCTAGAGCCTTGTTTTGTTGAATTAGCAACGTAGCTTGTGATGAAATTGCAAATGCTGTTGTTAAACCTAGAATTTTAGACAGTTTAGATAAATTCACAAACCTACCTCCAATACAGTTCTGTTGTTTAGAAACAATGCTGAGGTGTGATAAGTAGTACTGTAAAATTAAGTCCGGGGGTTCCCGACCTGGTGAGGTACGTTTTTAAAGCTGCTTATTTTGTTAGAAAAGATTTAGATGTACCTCAGTTACTTAGGAAACGCTATATACATTTGTCATTGTGAATAAAGCGAAGCAAAATGAGGCAATTCTGTTATGTTTGGAATTGTTTCTCTACGAGACGTTACATTTCATGCCGCTTGCAATGACAGAAATAATTTAATTTTGCGTAACCACTTAGGGGTAAATTCAGCCATTAATATCAGACTATACTGTTAGTTGCCGTTTAAAAAATAAATTGTTAAAAAGTTTACACTTTGAAAGGACTTGAAAAACTAACTACTACGAAGTTATCAGCCTGGGTGCAGTTAGCTCAAACCCAAGTTGAACGAGGACAAGTTGCCGATCGCATTCCGCAATTAGCTAAAGCCGATCCTGCTTGGTTTGCAGTTCATATCTGTCTTAAATCGGGTGAAAGTATCAGTTTTGGGGATATAGCTTCTATTTTCCCGCTAATGAGCGTGATTAAGACATTTTCTCTCCTTTATCTGCTGGAACATTTTGGAGCAGAAACGGTTTTTAAGTGGGTTGGGGTGGAACCATCGGATGCACCCTTCAATTCTTTAGAACAATTAGTTAGCGATCGCGCCCACCCTCGCAACCCTATGATTAATAGTGGGGCAATCACTCTCGCTGATAAGTTACCAGGAAAGGACGCAAATCAACGCACTCTTTTATTTTGTCAATGGCTCAACCAATTAGCAGGTTGCCAATTAAGCTTAGATGAGGTAATGCTGGCTTCAGTGCGATTAACCCGCTCAACAGCTAATGAAGCGATCGCAAACTATCTCGCTGAAGCTGGACATCTAGAAAATATTGAAACAGCGCTTGATACCTACGAGCAAATATGCTGCATATCTGGGCGAGTTGAAGATTTAGCTTTGTTGGGAAAACTGCTAGCTTGTGAAAATAACTTTTTAAAATCACAAAACCGCCTAATTGTCAATGCTGTGATGTTAACTTGTGGATTGTACGAAGCTTCTGCCAAGTTTGCAGTCAGAATTGGTCTACCAATGAAATCAGGGATTGGTGGTGGACTGGTAGCAATAGTACCAGGAGAGGGAGCGATCGCTTGCTACAGTCCTGGGTTGGATGATATCGGAAATCCTGTAGGTGCGATCGCATTTGTTGAGGCTTTAGCGCAAGAGTTACAGTTGAGTATTTTTGGTTAACTCTGGTTTTTCTGTTTCGGGAGCGCTTATTTTAGGTAACGGCGTTGATTCAGGAGTCGGCGTTACCTCTGGCTGTGGTTCTGGTGCTGGAGACTCGATAATCTCTGGCAGCGTGGGTGGCAAACTGGGAGATGGCGCAACTGTTACTTGTGGAGTTGGTGTCTTGCCGGTTTGACGGTTGAAAAATCCCCCAAATCTAGATTTTTTTGGCTGAGGCGCAACTTTTTCAGGTAGCGGCGTAGATTCAGGAGTCGGCGTTACCTCTGGCTGTGGTTCTGGTGTTGGCGTAATTATTTCTGGTACTGGAGACTCGATAATCTCTGGCAGCGTGGGTGGCAAACTAGGAGATGGTGCAACAGTTGTTTGTGGTGTGGGAACTTTACCAGCCCCACGATTAAAAAATCCGCCAAATCTAGGTTTTGTTGGTTGAGGGATAACTTTTTCAGGTAACGGCGTTGATTCAGGAGTCGGCGTTACCTCTGGCTGTGGTTCTGGTATCGGAGACTCAATGATTTCTGATGGTGTCGGGGATAAGGTGGGAGATGGTACAGCCGTTGGAACTTCCAATTCTGGTTGTTCTGGCTGTGTTTTAGATTCTTTGGGAACTTCAGTTTCAGGAATGGGCTGTTTTTCTAGCTTCGGTTGTATTTGGGGTGTTTTTTCAACAGAAGGGGTAGGTGTGGGTTTAGGTACAAGTTTATAATTCGGATCTACAATGCCCCGAACCTCATCTGCTGTGAGTTCTCCTCTCACGATTTTTGATAAAGTGTCTTTACCCTTTGGCTGGTAGTCAATCAACCGGACTGTAGTATTAAAGGCATTTTTGAGAGGATTTCCCTGATTATCGAGAAATTCTAACTTTATCCAGTTTTTACCAGTTTGGAAACCTTTAAGATAAACAGCTTGCCAGCGATCGAAAATAAAACTTTCACCATTAATTGTGACGCGGATACGCCAATCACTAAATCCGTCGTTAGCGTTTTCCTTCTCAATCAGATGTAGGGGAGCGTTAGTTAGATAAAAGTCCAGTAATATTGGCTCTGCCCCATAGGTGCTTTGAGGACGGCTGTAAGTTAGCAGGGGTAATTTAGAATCTGGGGTGTTGTCGTCGGTTTTGGTGAAGACGTGAAATGTTGTTTGGGCATAAGCACCTTCATTCTTAAAGCTTTCATGCCAAGGACGAGAGGCAAAGACGCGCAGGGTATGAGTACCTGGAGACAAGTCAGGCAAAACCAAAGGCTGATTCAGGTCGTAAACAGGTATATAAGGTTGATTATCCAGAATTACGTGTAAATGTGGCCCCAATTGTAATTGTGGGTCTTTAAATATTGGTAGATCCCTAACTTGAAAACTGGCTGTAATTTTATCATCTTGAAAAACTTCATCAGATTTTGGAGTAACAATTGTCACTTGTGGCTGATAAACTTCCAAAATTGTCCGCAGTTCTTGAATAACAGATGGTGGGGAAACTTCCGAAAATTGCTTTGAAATTTGAGAAATCTGTGGAGAGTTTTCTCTATAGCTATTAGATACTTCCTGGCTAGCGACTTTCTCGCCGCAACTGGTCAAGCTTAATACCAGCAACAATGTCATTATCCACCTAAGAATCGGGAACCTCTCAGGGACGAGCTTCTCTAACACCCTTTTCTGCCACGAGTTCATGCGTTGCACCCAGTGATAGTCTTCGACAATTGACAGATTATTTTCGCTCAAACTGTCCATCTGGAACTATAGCCCAAAAGGTGAAATCCACCTCACATCGCCTAAGTTTTCCTGTGTCTATTTCAGTAGATTTTAAAATAAGTCATACTTTTTACAGCTTTTTACTTACAACAATGGAAAGATGACACAAATGTTCATGAGTAATAGTAGTAAAAGCTGGAACGCCCAACACATACAGCAAAACCATAAAACTTACCAATTGTTATTCTTTGTAAATTAAAATGGTTAATCTATTGACTTTTAGACAAATAGTTTGACGTTAAAAGGCAGATAAGGCGGGAATTCCAGCAATATTCCACCAAGTTTGAATTATTGTTAAAATATCTCCAACAAAGTGCAGGTGAAGACTCTATAATTCAACGAGAAACAACTCTCCACATAGGGTCTTCATCGCGGCTTCAGTAAAATTCTGAGTATCCGGTAATGGTTCACTTTGTGGTATTCATGATTCCTCATTCCTTATCAAGAGAGGAGGTCAAATGACAATAAGTCCTCCGGAGCGAGAGGAAAAAAAGGCAAGAGTAATCGTTGATAATGACCCAGTTCCAACCTCATTTGAGGCATGGGCAAAACCTGGACATTTTGACAGATCCTTAGCCAGAGGTCCCAAAACCACCACATGGATTTGGAACCTGCACGCACTCGCCCATGATTTTGATACACATACAAGCGATTTAGAAGACATATCCCGCAAGATATTCTCAGCCCACTTCGGCCACTTAGCCGTAGTGATGGTTTGGTTGAGCGGGATGATTTTCCACGGCGCGAAGTTTTCTAACTACGAAGCTTGGTTAAGCGACCCATTGAACGTTAAACCAAGTGCCCAAGTTGTTTGGCCCATTGTCGGGCAAGACATTTTAAACGGTGATGTTGGCGGTGGTTTCCACGGTATTCAAATCACCTCCGGTTTGTTCCAAGTATGGCGTGGCTGGGGGATTACAAACTCCTTCCAGCTTTACTGCACAGCGATCGGTGGATTGGTATTAGCAGGCTTGTTCCTATTTGCCGGCTGGTTCCACTACCACAAACGCGCTCCCAAACTGGAATGGTTCCAGAATGTGGAGTCGATGCTGAATCACCACTTGCAAGTACTGCTAGGTTGTGGTTCCTTGGGATGGGCAGGTCACTTAATCCACGTGTCCAATCCGACCAACAAGCTTTTGGATGCAGGTGTTGCTCTTAAAGACATCCCCTTGCCCCACGAGTTCATCTTGAACAAAGACTTGTTGACCGAGTTGTATCCCAGCTTTGCTGCTGGTTTAGCACCTTTCTTCACCTTGAACTGGGGTCAGTATGCTGACATCCTGACCTTCAAGGGCGGTCTGAACCCGGTAACAGGTGGCTTGTGGATGACTGACATTGCTCATCACCATTTAGCGATCGCAGTTCTCTTTATCGTTGCTGGACATCAGTACCGTACCAACTGGGGTATTGGTCACAGCATTAAAGAGATCCTCGAAAACCACAAAGGCCCTTTCACCGGCGAAGGTCACAAAGGTCTCTACGAAAACCTGACCACATCTTGGCACGCTCAGTTGGCTACTAACCTAGCCTTCTTGGGTTCGCTGACCATCATCATCGCGCATCACATGTACGCGATGCCCCCCTATCCATATTTGGCAACTGATTACGCTACACAGTTGTGCATATTCACTCACCATATTTGGATTGGTGGCTTCTTGATTGTTGGTGGAGCGGCTCACGCTGCGATCTTCATGGTGCGGGATTACGATCCAGTTGTGAATCAAAACAACTTGCTGGATCGGGTGATTCGTCACCGTGACGCGATTATTTCTCACCTGAACTGGGTGTGTATTTTCCTTGGCTTCCATAGCTTTGGACTTTACATCCACAACGACACAATGCGTGCATTGGGTCGTCCTCAAGACTTGTTCTCTGATACAGGGATTCAATTGCAGCCAGTATTTGCCCAGTGGATACAAGGTATCCACGCCTTGGCTCCTGGTACAACTGCACCTAATGCCCTAGAACCAGTTAGCTATGTCTTTGGCGGCGGTGTCTTGGCTGTTGGCGGTAAAGTGGCAGCTGCACCCATTGTTTTGGGCACAGCGGACTTCCTAATTCACCACATTCACGCTTTCACCATTCACGTCACCGTCCTAATTCTGCTCAAAGGTGTACTGTACGCCCGTAGCTCTCGTCTGATTCCAGACAAGGCAAACTTGGGCTTCCGCTTCCCTTGCGACGGCCCCGGTCGTGGCGGTACCTGTCAAGTCTCTGGTTGGGATCACGTATTCCTCGGACTTTTCTGGATGTACAACTCCCTGTCTATTGTAATTTTCCACTTCAGCTGGAAGATGCAATCAGATGTTTGGGGAACCGTAGATGCAGATGGGACAGTAACTCACATCACTGGTGGTAACTTCGCCCAAAGCGCCATTACCATCAACGGTTGGTTACGAGACTTCTTGTGGGCACAAGCTACACAAGTCATCAATTCCTATGGCAGCGCGCTATCTGCCTATGGTCTACTCTTCTTAGGCGCTCACTTTGTCTGGGCATTCAGCTTGATGTTCCTGTTCAGTGGTCGCGGCTACTGGCAAGAACTGATTGAGTCCATTGTTTGGGCGCATAACAAACTGAAGGTAGCACCAGCAATTCAGCCTCGCGCTCTGAGCATTATTCAGGGTCGGGCTGTAGGGGTAGCTCACTACCTCTTGGGAGGAATTGCCACAACCTGGGCATTCTTCCATGCACACATCCTTTCAGTAGGGTAGCAATCAGTTGTGGAGTGCTGAGTGCTGAGTGCTGAGTGCTGAGAAAATACTCAAAACTCAGAACTCAGGACTCAAAACTCAGGACTCAAAACGCTGGTATTTGATGGCTAAAGGTCAGAGGATTTATTAAACCTATGGCGACAAAATTTCCGAAATTTAGCCAGGATCTCGCACAGGATCCGACGACTCGTCGGATATGGTATGCGATCGCTACAGGCAACGATTTTGAAACCCATGATGGCATGACGGAAGAAAATCTTTACCAAAAGATTTTCGCAACTCACTTCGGTCACTTGGCAATCATCTTCCTGTGGGCATCCAGCCTCCTGTTCCACGTGGCCTGGCAAGGTAACTTTGAACAGTGGATTAAAGATCCCCTTCACATCCGTCCCATCGCCCATGCGATTTGGGACCCCCACTTTGGTAAACCAGCGATCGAAGCTTTTACCCAAGCGGGCGCTAGCAATCCGGTAAACATTACCTACTCTGGTCTCTACCATTGGTGGTACACCATCGGTATGCGGAATAACGGCGAACTGTACAACGGTTCAGTGTTCTTGCTATTATTCGCTGCTGTATTACTGTTTGCTGGTTGGCTGCACTTGCAACCCAAGTACCGTCCTAGCTTGGCATGGTTTAAGAGCGCTGAACATCGCCTAAACCACCACTTAGCAGGTTTGTTTGGTGTTAGTTCATTGGCTTGGGCTGGTCACTTAATTCACGTTGCTGTCCCCGAAGCTCGCGGTCAGCACGTAGGTTGGGATAACTTCCTGAATACCCCACCCCATCCAGCCGGTTTGACACCATTCTTTACAGGCAACTGGGGTGTTTACTCTCAAAACCCTGACACTCCTGGACATATCTTCGGGACATCGCAAGGTGCAGGAACTGCAATTCTGAGTTTCTTGGGTGGTTTCCATCCCCAGACAGAAGCTTTGTGGCTGACTGACATCGCTCATCACCACCTAGCGATCGCAGTTTTATTCATCGTTGCTGGTCACATGTACCGGACAAACTTTGGGATTGGTCACAGTCTCAAAGAAGCATTAAATGCCAAGAGTTTCTTTGGTATTCCTGTTGAAGGCCCGTTCAACCTACCTCACCAAGGTATCTACGACACCTACAACAACTCCCTGCACTTCCAATTGGGATGGCACTTAGCAGCGCTAGGTGTTGTTACTTCCCTGGTAGCGCAGCACATGTACTCCATGCCTTCCTACGCATTTATTGCGAAGGACTACACAACTCAGGCAGCGTTGTACACGCATCACCAGTATATTGCTGGATTCCTGATGCTTGGTGCTTTTGCTCACGGAGCAATCTTCTGGGTACGTGACTACGATCCAGAACAAAATAAAGGCAACGTACTTGACCGCGTGCTGAAGCACAAAGAAGCGATTATTTCCCACCTTAGCTGGGTATCCCTTTTCTTGGGCTTCCACACCCTTGGTTTGTACGTACACAATGACGTAGTAGTTGCTTTCGGCACTCCTGAAAAGCAAATCTTGATTGAGCCAGTATTTGCTCAATTCGTCCAAGCTGCTAACGGTAAAGTACTGTACGGTTTAGATGCTTTGCTATCTAACCCCGATAGTATTGCTTACACAGCATGGCCTAACTACGCTAACGTTTGGCTTCCAGGTTGGTTAGATGCCATCAATGCTGGTACTAACTCCCTGTTCTTGACAATTGGCCCTGGCGACTTCTTGGTTCACCATGCGATCGCTCTAGGTCTGCACACCACCACGTTGATCTTGGTCAAAGGTGCTTTGGATGCCCGTGGTTCTAAGCTGATGCCCGATAAAAAGGACTTCGGCTATGCCTTCCCTTGTGACGGCCCCGGTCGTGGCGGTACTTGCGACATCTCAGCATGGGATTCCTTCTACCTCGCTACATTCTGGATGCTCAACACCATTGGTTGGTTGACCTTCTACTGGCATTGGAAACATCTAGGTATTTGGCAAGGCAACGTAGCTCAGTTCAATGAGAACTCTACATATCTCATGGGCTGGTTCCGCGATTACCTCTGGGCTAACTCTGCTCAGTTGATTAACGGTTACAACCCCTACGGCGTGAATAACCTGTCTGTCTGGGCTTGGATGTTCCTATTTGGACACCTAGTTTGGGCTACTGGCTTCATGTTCTTAATCTCCTGGAGAGGTTACTGGCAAGAGTTGATTGAAACCCTTGTTTGGGCACACGAACGCACTCCTCTAGCTAACCTAGTTCGCTGGAAAGACAAGCCCGTTGCTCTGTCCATTGTTCAAGCTCGTGTAGTTGGTCTAGCTCACTTCACTGTTGGCTACGTCGTAACTTACGCAGCATTCTTGATTGCTTCTACTGCTGGTAAGTTCGGTTAATTTCGGCTGCTAGTTTTGTAGATAAGTAATTTAAATCCCCTGCCGCAAGGTGGGGGATTTTTTTTTGGGTTTTAGGTGGGGAGGATGGGAAAAATAGAGAAGGGGCGGGCAAGATGCCCACCCCACAAGAAAGAAAAGTTGCAGAAAAATTACAAATAGTTTTGTATTCTGAATGCAAGAGCCAAAGTTGAAAATTTTTCGGAGAAGATTACCTCATTGGGAGTTAGATGGGGCGGTTTATTTCATTACCTTTAATACTTGGGAAAAGTTAGAACTTACCCTAGAAGCTAGAGAAATAGTTTTTAATTCTTGCTTGTTTTTTGATAAAAATAGATATCGTATATTTGTCCTTGTAGTAATGACAAATCATGTGCATCTGCTTATTCAACCTTTACTCAAATCGGAAAAGGAGTTTTGGTCATTGAGTAGCATTATGAAAAGTATTAAAGGTTATAGTGCTAAACAAATTCCCAAAGTGATGAAACATATAGGAACAGTTTGGCAAGATGAAAGATATGACCGTATTGTTAGGAATGACCAAGAGTTTCAACAATATTGGGAATATATCAGAGAAAATCCTGTAAAAGCAGGACTATCATCAAGCCCAGAAAATTACCCCTTCTTTTGGCAACTCCCTGAATAATCTCACTTATCACATTCTCTCTTCTCTTGTGGGGTGGGCATCTTGCCCGCCCCTTTGTAGCCTTAAGTGCCAGTCTAGAATTGACTATTGAATCAATTTAATTCTCTCTATTGTCTCTAAATATTTTTTTGTATCCCCTTGTTGTAAATAAAGGTTAGCAGCTTGCTGCCAATCTTTAATTGCAGCTTGCTTATCTCCTAAGTCATAGCGGAGAAAAGCTCGATTATTGTAGGTAGTAGCATTTTTTGCGTTTAACTGAATCGCTTTATCAATGTATAACTGTGGATTTTTAGAATCTAGCTTAATAGCTGTGTTAAGGTCGTCTAAAGCTGATTTGTAATTTCCAGAAGCCCTGTGAGCGTTACTTGACTTAATATACTTTGATGGAGAAGTAAAATTAGTATAGTTAAACCAGATTATACTCACTCCTATAATTGCTGCACCTATATAAGGTATTAAAGAATATTTAGACTTGTGATTATCTAAGTTGCTTGTCATATAAATCACACCGATTTCTTGATTGAATAGAATTTTTTCTGAGAGTAAAAATTTTTTGTAGCATTGTCGGTATTATACTAATGTGATGTACCAAATTTTTGATATTATGCTGATATAAATACTGGCTACCCCTGACTTGACATTATATGCCGGATAATCTTGATGCTTTTATGGGGTAGGCATCTTGTCAATAACCAAGGGCGGGCAGGATGCCCACCCCACAAGAGATTATTGGATACTATTTTTGATTTGGAAGTCCCCAAAGCCGGGATAATTTTATAACTCTTGAACTTACAACAAATAAATTTAAAATCATATTACACCCAAAATCACGGCGCAATATATCTAGGTGATAGCCTAGAACTAATTAAGTCTATTGAAAACAACAGTATTAATCTCATCCTCACCTCACCTCCATTTGCACTGACCCGCAAAAAAGAATACGGTAATGAAACCGCTGAAAAATATATTGAGTGGTTTCTACCTTTTGCTTATGAATTTAAAAGAGTCCTGGCAGATAATGGCTCATTCGTATTAGATTTAGGCGGCGCTTACCTACCAGGTAATCCCGTGCGGAGTATCTACCAATACGAACTTTTAGTGAGGTTATGCAAAGAAGTAGGTTTCTTTCTTGCTCAAGAATTTTACCACTATAATCCGGCTCGACTGCCAACCCCTGCTGAGTGGGTGACAATCAGACGAATTCGCGTTAAAGATTCAGTCAATACAGTTTGGTGGTTGTCTAAAACCCCGCATCCTAAAGCAGATAACAGAAAAGTTTTAAAGCCTTATAGCCAAAGTATGAAACAATTACTCAAAAATGGTTATAAGGCAAAAATACGTCCTAGCGGACATGATATTTCTGATAAATTTCAAAAGGATAATCAGGGGGCAATTCCGCCAAATTTGCTAGAAATTGCGAATACTGAATCGAATAGCGCTTATTTACGACGCTGCAAAACAGCAGAAATTAGACCCCATCCAGCACGTTTTCCGCAAGGTTTCGCCGAGTTTTTCATCAAATTCTTAACTGATGAAGGTGATAGGGTATTAGATCCATTTGCAGGTTCTAATACAACCGGCTTTGTTGCTGAAACTCTGCAACGTCGATGGATTTCTTTTGAAATTAATGAAAATTATGTAATGGGAAGTCGTTACCGATTTAGCCAATAACCAAATTAAGTAAAGAGTCAGGAGTGAGAAGTTAAAATTGATAACCCTTCGGCAGGCTCAGGGCATCGCTTATAACTCTTAACTCATAGCTACTCAATTAAATGTCCCCATTCACCTGCATTTGATGAACTTGATCGGCTAGCTCTTGACGACCTCGGTCATCTAGTTTATCAATAGCTAACATCCCCATGAGAATAACTTCTTTCAGGGTCAAACGTGTCGAATGTGCCTGTTTTTGCACAATCTCTTTAATAATGGGACTGACACCAATCGCTGTACTAGCTCTTGCCACAGAAGAAAAGGAAAACACTAATGATTAAGCCTAAATCTTAGCACTTTCAATGAGGTTATTTTCTAGAGTGAAAACTTAATTTAAATGTGTTTCAACTCATACTTCAATGAGTAAACATAAATTTTAAATTATGTATAATGAGTTCTCAAATTTTCAGTATGGCAAACGTCGTACTTGCTCATTGAAGACATATCATCGTATGATATCAATATTCTCAACAGTTATAATTTTGCCTATTTCTCCAAAATTTCCACCAAGTCCTCAATTGTAAAATTAAAGGCATGAGCTAATTTGTATATAAATGTAAAGTCAACTGTTGCCATTTTACGACGACACTCATAACTTATAACTGGGCTGCAAATTATCCCAGAACGGTCAGAAAAGAAAGTTCTTTGCTTGACCATCATTTTACTTGTGCTAGTTCTCCAATCGTTAATCTGAACTAATCACATCTTTTAAACTGGTGCATTTGCACTGCTTAATTTCACATTATAAAGTGAAAAATGTAGACGTGTTCGCGTAGTGTCTTGTAGAGAAACGGCTTGTCGATCAATTGTCGCGATCGCGACAATTGACTAAAATCTAGAAACCTAAAATCTAATGTCCTGAGATCCTCAAAATCACTCACTAATCGCCTAGTTTGCAAACACTTGCAATATTTGTGCAAACTGAGTTATGAAAAGTAGTCGGCTGAAGAAAACAGTGCCCTCAGTAGAAGTATTCGCATAAACGAGACTTGTATACCACCGGGAAAACCGTACTTTAAAGAGATCGTAAATTGTCAGATATAATCTCATGAACACGCTTTACAGAACTATACAGCGTAAATAAGAATAATAACTTAACCGAAGTAAAATTTTCCTGAATACAGCCAATTAATGCCGTCATAAGGAAAAGCAGTGAGTAGAGGAGAGAGAAAGCGATGAGGGACCCTTATCTGTTGGCAGCAGGCTTGTTAACAGGATTAGCAATACCAGCATCGGCTCTTCCACATCTGTCAATTGTCCTGCCAGAAAGTTCTAGATTCCTGTGGGATTTAAAACAAGGTTCACAGACAATAGTCAGTACAAAAATTATCAAGAGCGTTGATCTCTCCTTACCCGAACTCAGCGGCCAAGCGTTCCAACCCCTAAAAAGTTCGCAGCCAATAGTAAGTGAGAAAAACGTCCCTAGCGTACCAGAATTCAGCAGTCAGGGATTACCAGTATCAACAGAGTCATCACTCAACCCCAGCACCCAAGCAACAAGCCTCTTATTGACATCTGGAAATCAACTTTACTACCAAAGATTGGCAGCTCTGAAAACAGGTCAGATTTATACACGCGTAAATAGTGATAATTTGCAATCATTGTGGGAGTCGATCAAGAAACGTCAGCTAACTTATGATGACTGGAAAAGTTTATTAACTTTAGAAGCAAGAGCGATCGCTCAAGGTCAAGGTGCCAATCATCTAAGTATTTTAGTTGGTGATTCTTTGAGCATGTGGTTTCCCAGAGAAAAACTGCCTGCTGGTAAATTGTGGCTGAATCAAGGCATATCTGGAGATACTTCTACTGGCGTTTTAAAAAGATTGGGGGCATTTTCAGCAACGCGCCCAGATGTTATTTACCTCATGGCTGGGATTAACGACCTACGAAAAGGCGCTAGTGATGACACAATTTTGCATAATTATCGCCGGATTGTCCGGCGTTTACGCCAGACTCATCCCAAAGCTCAAATCATTGTCCAATCAATATTGCCTACTCGTCTACCAAAAATTTCTAATAGCCGTATTCGTCATCTCAACATCCAACTAACCGTGATTGCTAAACAAGAAGGCGCTAATTATCTCAATATTTATAGCTGGTTTACGGATATGGAAGGTAATTTGCGCCCAGAATTAACCACAGATGGGTTGCACCTGTCTCAAGAGGGATATGATGTGTGGCGAACGGCACTACAGCAGATAGAATACACACTCACTCAGCGTGAGAATTGAGCGATCGCTTTGCCGACACTTGGAGCGATGTCTACGATGGTCATTGAGCCTTGTCGTACCCCTCCGGGGAAGCAAGCTACGCGCAGCGTCTCGTAGAGAAGTGCGGGCTGCGCCTACGCAATTTTTAAATTTATGGAAGTTACTGATACCGATGCCATCAACATACGTTCTGTAATTGAATACCAATTGGCAGCCTTTAAAAAAGATGATGCTCAAGGCGCTTTTGCCTTTGCTAGTCCGGCGATTCAGGCGCAATTCGTAACCCCAGAAAATTTTATACAGATGGTAAAGACAAGCTACCCAGCAGTATACCGTCCTCGTTCTGTATTTTTTGAAAAAATAACAACCATCCAGGGAAACATAACTCAACCAGTGTTGCTACTTGCTCCTGATGGAGTTCCCTTGAGGGCTTTATATTTTATGGAAAAACAGCCCAATAATATCTGGAGAATTAACGGTTGCTTTCTAGTTTCTCTAGAAGGTAAATAAACTTTATATTTATAAAACTAAAATCCTATACTTTAACGCCCAAGGCTTCCCTATTTAAAACCTGATTTAACTTACCGCTACGATAACCTTCTAAATCTAAGGTTACGTAGATAAATCCAAAATCTTGAAATGCCGAAACTAGTGTTTGTAAATCATTAGTTAATACAAACTCTTTGATTTGTTCTGGTGGTAATTCAATACGTGCTGTATCCCCTTCCGATCGCACGCGTAAATTCTGCCAACCTAGCTTTCGCAGATAAATTTCTCCTCTGCCGACTCGTTGCAACTTAGCGACAGTAATTTCTTCACCGTAAGGAAACCGGGAACTGAGGCAAGGTTGAGCAGGTTTATCCCACCAAGGTAAACCGAGTTGTTGCGAAAGTTGGCGAACTTCTATTTTAGTGACACCCACTTCTGCTAAAGGCGATCGCGCACCTCTTTCCTTAGCCGCCTGAATTCCTGGGCGATAATCATGCAAATCATCAGCATTTACCCCATCCACTACATAAGGATAACCCAGTTCTAAAGCTAAAGGTTTGAGAGTGTCGTGCAACTCGCTTTTGCAAAAATAACAGCGGTTAACCGGGTTAGAGGTGTAATTGGGATTTTCCATCTCGTGAGTCTGGACGATTTTATGAGGAATCCCAATTGTTGCAGCTTGAATTTTCGCGTCTTCCAATTCTTCTGGTAACAACGAAGGAGAAACAGCCGTGACAGCTAAAGCGCGATCGCCCAACACATCATAAGCAATTTTGGCAACCAAAGTGCTATCAACGCCCCCAGAGTAGGCAATCAACGCTTGCTCCATTTCTCTAAATAAAGCTCTTAATTGCTCAAATTTTTCTGTCAGCATCATTTCCCAATCCTGCCAAAACCTTACAGCACCCAATCATTTATATTGTAGTCATTAGTTATGGAGCATTGGGCACAAGAGGCAGAGGGATTTACTGTAACTTCCCCTCTGCTCCTCTGCTCCCCTGCTCCTCTGCTCCCCTGCTTCTCTGCTCCTCATCAACCAACATTGGTGCTTGACTATACTTAGCCACCAGACTAGCTAAAAGTGGTAAATCAATCGGTTTAGAAATATAGTCATTTACTCCAGCCGCTAGACAGGTTTCGCGATCGCCTTTCATCGCCATTGCTGTTTGAACAATTACCGGAATCTTCCCATATTGTTGATGTTCTCGCAGTTGTTGCACCAAGTTAAGACCATTTTCATCTGCCAAACAAACATCCATTAAAATTACCGCTGGTTCTAACTGTGCTAGGGCTTCCCACATCTCGGCAGCATTCTTAACCCAAGTCACTTGATATCCCAATTTACGTAAATAAATTTGCATCAAGTCAGCATTGGGTAAATCATTTTCTACCAGCAAAATTTCTACAGAAGAACTAGGTGTCAAAGGCAGAGGAAATGAGGGTAAATTTACTTCCCCTGCTTCCTCATCTACCCTGACTTCCATCTCTTGCTTAAGAGGAAGTACAAGAGTAAAACGGGAGCCACGATCTATTTCAGATTCAACTTTCACCGAACCACCGTGAATTTGGGCGAGTTTCTGAGTCACTGCTAAACCCAAACCAGTACCTTCAATACCATCTGCTACGGCCTTGGCAATTTGGAAATATGGCTGAAACAGTTGAACTTGGTCTTCTTGGGAAATGCCAGTGCCAGTATCCCAAACTGTAAAATGCACAAATACACCTTTGGAAGCAATCTGTAAGCCAACACTTCCTTTACTGGTAAACTTTAGGGCGTTGAAGAGTAAATTCAACAACATTTGCTTGAGTCGTAAGGGGTCAGCTACTAAGGTTGTAATATCGGGTTCAAGTTCTAAGCACAGTTTCAAACCCTTATTAGCAGCTTTCTCTTTCACCAGTGCCAAAACATTGTTACACAGCAGTGGCACATCTACTGTTTCCCACTGTACTTCTAGCTGATTTGCTTCAATTTTAGAGAGATCCAAAATATCATTAATCAGCGCTAGTAAATGTTTACCGCTAGACTGAATGATATTTAAATACTCTTGCTGACGTTCTTTACTTGGTTCGTACCCTGGAGCTAAAAGCAGATGGGTAAACCCAATAATGGAACTAAGCGGTGTGCGAATTTCGTGGCTAGTGTTTGCCAGAAACTGATTTTTCAGTTGATTAGTGCGCTCCAATTCTTGATTAGAGTTACTTAACTGTTGACACCGTTGCGGCCAAGACAAGATGTGTCTAAGTTGTACTAAAGCTGTACTACAGCATTTGGCAGACCTTGTTATCAATTGCGATCTGAGTTGAGCTTGCGATTCTATGAACGACTCATGATGAGGACTTAGGGGCGCTGTGGCAAGAATTAGCCAGCCGATAACGCTGCCAGAATCATCCGCCAACCGCCAAGCGCTAGGTAGTTGTTGATTCTCAAGCTGTTGCAAATCTTCAAGTTTTATCACCTCTTGCAATCTCAACAGCAGCTTTTTTTCTGCTGTCAACACTTCTAGAAATAAAGGTGGTGAATTTGGGGATGGAGAACGAGAAATATAACAAACTGTGGCAAAATTTTCTTGTGTTTGACACATAGCGATGCCTACGGCACATTCTGTAAGTGCCAGATTACTGCTATGAACAGCACTATTAATCTCGTTAACCACGGTTTGGAAAATTTCCGCTTGTGCTGCTTCTGGCTGTGGGACAGAGTTACAAGCAGAAAGCAAGCAATCATTAAGGCGACTTTGCAACTGGTTTAAGCTGCTCTCCAGCCACAGTTGCGCGCGAAGTTGCTCAATTGTTGTCAAAAGTTTTGGCGTTGCATCTATCAGTGAGTTCTGGTCTGGTAAGCTTGAATACTGCTGCATGGTCAACTAGACCGCTGAACAAGTTTAGCTACGCATAAAAATCCCAACAGGATTTTATGTATATTAGCGGACAATTCTTTTTTATTTATAAACGATAACTTATGTTGTTATAAACCATAACTTATGATGTCGAGTTTAGCAGCTACTCCAAAAAAAAATTATTGTATGAACCACTAACCTAAAATTTGTTCAACGCAACTTAAGACTTATGGATGCACAATTCGCCCAACTAATCGTGAATGGGATTGCGGTGGGGAGCATTATTGCTCTAGCCGCAGTCGGACTGACTCTTACTTATGGAATTTTACGGCTATCTAACTTTGCTCATGGTGACTTTCTCACTTTAGGAGCCTATCTAACTTGGTTGATAAACAGCATTGGAGTCAATATTTGGCTGTCGATGATCCTAGCGGCGGCGGGAACAGTAGCAGCAATGCTGTTATCGGAAAAGCTACTGTGGTCAAAGATGCGCTCTATCCGTGCTACTTCGACTACGCTGATTATTATTTCTATTGGACTTGCCTTATTTCTTCGCAATGGAATTATTTTTATCTGGGGTGGCAGGAACCAAAATTATAATTTACCTGTTACTCAGGCTTTAGATATTTTGGGTTTAAAGATACCGCAAAATCAATTATTGGTATTAGGATTGGCGGTACTAGCAATTTTGGCGCTGCATTACCTGCTGCAAAATACCAAAATTGGTAAGGCGATGCGAGCAGTTGCAGACGATCTTGACTTAGCGAGGGTTTCAGGTATCAATGTCGATCGAGTAATTTTCTGGACTTGGGTAATTGCTGGCACTCTTACGTCATTGGGCGGCAGTATGTATGGGTTAATTACAGCTGTGCGCCCGAACATGGGATGGTTCCTAATATTACCATTATTTGCCTCAGTAATACTTGGTGGAATTGGCAATCCCTACGGTGCGATCGCAGCAGCTTTTATCATTGGCATCGTCCAGGAAATCAGCACTCCTTGGCTGGGTTCACAATACAAACAAGGTGTAGCACTGTTAATCATGATTTTGGTGCTGCTCATTCGTCCCAAAGGTTTATTCAAAGGAACGATTTGAGCAGCACCATTCCACTTCTAATTATTCAATAATGTGGAAATACCAGGCTGCTACCAGGAAATTGATAGCTAACAAGAACAGTGCCCAGCCTGTGCGATAGGGGTAGGGAGGTTTAGCTCCACTGTCGGCAACTGGGGAATTCTTCGTTGTTTTAGCGGTCATAATGCGATTCTCCTTATGTCATGACTTTTTAAGAAATACCAAACTGGGGTACCAAATACTCAAATTCTTTAAGAATATTTGTGTGAAGTTAAGAATTGGCATTAGGCATGGGACATTGGGCACGAGAGGCAAAGGGGCAGAGGAAAAAAACTTACTGCAACTTCTCCCCTGCTCCTCTGCTCCTCTGCTCCTCTGCCTCCTCTCCAGCATGATAGGAACTGCGAACCAGAGGCCCAGAACGAACATGGTTGAATCCCATTTCCCATGCTAATCTGCCAAGCCGATCGAATTCCTCTGGAGTCCAATATTTTTGGACTGGCAAATGTTCAAGAGTTGGACGCATATACTGCCCAATAGTCAAGCGATCGCATCCCACAGCCCTTAAATCAGCCATTGCTTCAATTACTTCATCAACTGTTTCTCCGTGTCCTAGCATCAAACCTGATTTGGTGGGAATTGTCGAATCGATTTCTTTAACTATAGCCAGCACCAAGAGCGAGCGATCGTATTTGGCTCCCCGACGCACTGGCCCTGTTAACCGCCGCACTGTCTCAACATTGTGATTAAAACAAGCTGGTTTGGCTTTCACAATCATCTCTATCCGCTGGCGTTGACCTGATTCCCCAACACCAGCACCACCCCAAAAATCTGGGGTCAGCACTTCAATTTGAGTCTCTGGATTCAATTGGCGGATAGTCGCGATCGTCTCTACAAAGTGTCCTGCACCTTGATCGGGCAAGTCATCACGGGCTACAGAAGTCAACACCACATAACGCAATCCCAAAAGCTGCACCGCCTGGGCAACCTTTTCAGGTTCCTCTAAATCAAGAGGCATTGGTGCATGACCTTTATCTACTTGACAGAAAGCACAAGAGCGTGTGCATGTAGGCCCCATTAGCAAAAAAGTTGCAGTTTTTTGGGCATAGCACTCTCCGCGGTTAGGGCAGCGTCCTTCTTCGCAAATCGTGTGAATTTGGCGCTGCTTAATAATGCGTTGTACGGTAGAGATTTCACTGGCTTTACCAATTGGGCGACGTAACCAGCTAGGCATTGCCTTAATTTCAGACTTTAGTTCGGCTTGTTGTGACGAAATCATAAACATCCAAGCAAGATGCGGATATAGATGTAGTGGTCTGTTGATTAAATATCACAATGACACAAATTTAAAAGAGCACAAGCAAAAGTTTTGCAAAACACCTCTAACAATGTCATTTATACCGAAATATACTATCCCCCAATTGCTAGAAATTATGTATATAGTGGGAGGATTCTCAAGGACAATCGGCAAAGCCGCTATTTACACTTATAGTTTCTGTTAGAGCAAACAGTCGTGGCAAGCAACAAGATTTTAGTTATCGATGACACTACAGTTGTCAGGGTAAAAGTACGAGAAATGTTGCCTCCGGGCAATTTTGAGGTACTAGAAGCAAAAGACGGTGTGGAAGGACTAAATTTCATTCTTCAGGAAAAACTCAGCCTGATTATGCTGGATTTCCTGTTGCCTAAAATGAGTGGCTGGGAAGTTTTCCAGAAAGTTCAAGCCGATCCAGAGTTAAGGAAAATTCCTTTAGTGATCATGTCTGGTCGCAAGGAAGAGGTGACTGAAAAAATCACAGAACCATTTGAATATTTTGAATTTCTGGGCAAGCCTTTTGATCAGAAACAACTAATTGGCGCTATTAAGTTAGCTATGGCTAAAGCGAAACAGCCACGCCCAGAACTAGTAGCAGTAGGGGCAGGGGTTGCTGTCAAAAATGGCACAGTAGCAACCTCTAGTGTCCCCAATGGTACGGTAGTAGCTCCTAGCGTTGCAAACTCTAGCGTCGCAGCCCCCAGCATCACAACCCCCAGTACTGGAGGAGTCTCCGAGGCAGAAATTAATGCATTGAATGAGAAAATTGTCAAAATGCAAGCAGAAATTGATGGTTTGAAGAAACAGCTAACTCAGGTGGTGACTTTTATTAAACAAAAAATCAAGTAGTATTTGTGCTCGTTATTATTATCGCAGCCAAAAATACACCATCTATACTGGTGTCCGATTAAAAGCGGATAAAAATAGTTAGTTCAAAAACACTTATGTTGATAAATCATCATTATTTAGTGAGGTACAGCTTAACCTAAGCCCGGTAAAGCTGTACTTTATCTTACCTCTTAGTAAGTGTGGAGAAGGGTTATGTTGATATTTTGATATGTACTTCAGTTGATGAGAAAACACTACAGTTTAAGATTCAGATATTTAGTAAAAAAATATATTAAAAGTCATATTTTCTAATACAAATTAAACACAAAAATCCTCTTTCATGATGAGGATAGTCTTTGCGCAGGAATAATAAGCCATAGAAACAATAATTATGAGCATAGTCCAATACGATTCAGTTAAGGCTAAAAGTCGTGTAAATTAAGCATTGTCCCAAGAATGAAAATGAGCGTGTGGTGCATCTCAAAGATTTCTCATTGGTGTCTCCAGATATACAAAGTAGTGAAGTACTGAAAGCAATCGAGATAGCGATTCCAGCTTTTGCCATCGAACAGGTGATGCCTTTGGCAAGCCGCTTCTCTACGAGACGCTGCGCGAACGCGTCTACGTTAAGCTGATGTGCAGCTAAATTTTATAACACGAAAACGTAAAATTATTGTAGTGCGGGCATCTTGCCCGCATCGCATATACAAATTAAATACGCAACAGCTTAATACCAAAACCGAAGAAGAACGCAGGCGATCGCTACCAGCACAATTAGTGGTTAGGGACTTGCGTGAAAATAAAGTACCAATAAACCGAGTTTCGACACTTCGACTGAGCGCAGTCGAAGTGTCGAAACCCTCCTGGCTGGGACACTATTAACCCGCAGATCCCTTAGTCTGGTAATAGCAATGAGTCTTTTGGTCTAAAGACTCGATGCGGGTAATTGTTTCGATGTTCCAGACAGCGATGAAAATGCAAGAGCTTCAAAACGAGTTGAAGCTCTTGCATTTTCATATCACTAATCAGTTTTTCAGCCTTCACTGAACCGTATTGAACTTAAGGCATCAAGAATATTGTTCTTAGATAGCGCTAATTTTCTAATAAAACAAGAGTGAAAATAACTAATTTCAGAGCGATCGCCTTTATAAAAGAGGACTTTAAACTTTGGTGATTGATGTCTATTAGCGATCGCCCCAACGCAAAGTTATAGGCAATTTAGCTTGAAGATGTTGCTGTTATCAGAGTTTTTGGGAACTATAGGGTTGTCAGACGATAAATTTGCAGTCTGTCTACCAATCAAATAGTGGTGACTTAGCTGCGATCGCAGGGCAATAGGGAATAACTAACAATGAATAAAATTAATTTAAATATATGAATGAACAACCAGATATAGAAGTGCTTTATACCCCAGATGATAGTTTAATCCTAGTGGTAGATGATACTACTACCAATTTAGAAATAGTCTTTAATACATTAACTAATGTAGGCTTTAAAGTTATCACAGAAAATGATGGAGAAAGGGCACTTAAGCAGGTTGAGTTCCAACTGCCTGACTTAATTTTATTAGATGTAATGATGCCAGGAATAGATGGATTTGAAACTTGTAAAAGACTGAAAGAAAATTCAGTTACTTGTGATATACCCGTAATTTTTATGACAGCAAATTCTGATACTCACAGTAAGGTAAAGGGTCTAAACATAGGAGCAGTTGATTACATCACAAAACCCTTTCATGAAGAAGAATTATTAGCTAGAATTAAAACCCATCTTCAATTACGAAATCTCACAAAAACTTTAGAAAAACGAGTTTTAGAAAGGACATCAGCATTATCTAGGGCATTAAAAGACCTACAAGAGTCTCAACTTCAGCTTGTACAGACAGAAAAAATGTCTGCTCTTGGTCAATTAGTAGCAGGAGTTGCTCATGAAATTAATAATCCAGTTGGTTTCATTCATGGCAATCTTGGACACGCTTCAGTATATTTCCAAGAAATGATTAATATTATTGACCTCTATCAGCAGCACTATCCTAATCCAGTTCCAGAAATTCAAGAAGAAATTGCAACGATAGATTTGAAGTATATACTTGCCGATCTACCTAATTTAATTTCCTCAATGAAAGAGGGAGTTCAGCGTATTCGCAACATTAGTACCAGCTTGAGAACCTTTTCTCGAGCAGATAGCGATCGCAAAGTGTCTTGCAACATTCATGATGGCATAGACAGTACAATTATGATTCTCAAACACCGTTTAAAAGCATCTGAATATCGACCCGATATTCAAGTAATTAGAGATTATGATATATTGCCAGAATTAGAATGCTTTATCGGACAACTCAATCAGGTATTTATGAATTTATTAGCTAATGCTATTGATGCTTTAGAGGAATCTAATGTAGGACTTACCTATATGGAGATTGAAGCAAATCCTAATCAAATTTTGATTCAAACTACTCTCACTGAAGATAAAAATTATATCTTGATTAGGATTAAAGATAATGGCGTAGGAATGTCGGCTGATGTCCAACAAAAAATCTTTGACTATTTATTCACCACTAAGCCTGTGGGTCAAGGTACAGGACTAGGGTTATCAATTGCTCGTCAAATTGTTGTCGAAAAACATGGAGGAACTCTAGAGGTAAGTTCATCAATAGGACAAGGTTCAGAGTTTATCATTCAACTTCCTATTTAATAATTATAGTAAGTTACGTTTACCAACATAATAAATAAATTTATGTTCAAGGCAGTAGTAGGTCACAGTAACGATCCAGATTCTCTAGCAGCAATTGAAGAAGTTCTTCAACAATCTGCCAGTTCTCTTGCAGGAGATATACCAAAAGCTGGGATTATTTTTGCTGCAATTGACTTTGATCATTCTCTCATTTTGCAACAAATCGATCGGGCTTTTCCGGGGATTGAGTTGATTGGTGGAACAACAGATGGAGAAATTTCTTCAGTCTTAGAGTTTCAGCAAGACTCAATCACTTTGATGTTATTTTGCTCAGATGAAGTTGAAATTTATGCAGGAGTTGGACGAAAAGTTTCAGACGATCCAATTACTGCAACTAAACAAGCTGTGGAGCAAGCCAAAGCAAAAAGTACCGCAGATCCAAAGCTATGCTTAACTCATCCAGAGAGCCTCACAACTAGTGGTGTCTCTATATTAAATGGCTTAAAGCTAGCTCTTGGTCAATATGTGCCAATATTCGGTGGTTTGGCAGGCGATCAATCAAGATATCAAAGTACGTATCAATTTTTTAAAACAGAAGTATTAAGTGATTCTGTACCAATTCTACTTTTTTCCGGCACAATATTGTTTTCTCACGCTGTTGCAAGTGGTTGGCATCCCATTGGTCAAACAAGCAAAGTGACTAAGGTAGATAAAAACATAGTCTATGAAATAGATGGTAAACCAGCTTTAGATTTTTATCATCATTATTTAGGTTTGCTTCCTCCTTCAATGGAATATCCACTAGCAGTGTTTGATGAGAATAAAGACAATTTTTATATAAGAGCACCTATTGCTTACAATCAAGAATCTAGTAGCATAACCTTTTTTGGAGATATTCCCGATCGAGCAATTATTCAAATTTCCGAAGCAGATTATGAAGATATTTTGGCAGCTTCCAAAGCATCATTTATGAATGCCTTAAATAATTATCCTGGTACAAAACCAAGTGCTGTTTTATTTTTTTCGTGTGTAGCTCGTCGGCAAATACTTGGTACTAAGGCACAAGAAGAGTATCAAAATACAAAACTTTGTCTGACTGACTATTTACCTGCCTGTGGATTTTATTCTTATGGAGAAATTGCTCCTATAGATGGAATTAGCCAAACGCAATTCCACAATGAAACTTTTGTAACTTTAATTTTGGGAAATCAGTAAAAATTAATGGAAATATTAGATTATCAACAACAAATTAAGGAATTAAAAAAAGCCAATCGAATTAGCCAAAAAAAATTAGAGCGTTCTGAATTAGACCGGAGAAAACTTGAAGAAACAAATCGAAAAAAAGAATCTTTGCTCAGGAGAGTAATTGATGAATTAAAGGAATATCAAAATAAATTAGAAGAAAGAAGCCATGAGCTAGAAATGATGCTGCTTAATCTTCAGATAATGGAGAATAAGATGTCTACTTTGGGAAGTATGGTAGCAGATGTAGCTCATGAGATTAATAACCCAGTTGGGTTTATTGCAGGTAATCTGACTCCAGCGAAAGAGTATATTGAGAATTTATTACATCTAATTGATCTCTATCAGCAGACCTATCCTAAAGCATCTCAGCAAATTGAAGAAACAATCAAAATGATTGATCTAGAATATGTACGCGAGGATCTACCTAAACTCATTTCCTCAATGAGAGAAGGTACAGATCGTATTTCCAATATTAGTGACAGCCTGCGAACTTTCTCTAGAGCAGATACAGAAGAAAAAACTCTGTTTAATATTCATGAAGGTATTAACAGTACTCTCCTCATTCTCAAGCATCGGTTACAAGCTAATAAGATTCGTCCTGCTATTCAAGTAGTTCAATATTACGAAGAATTGCCCTTAGTAGAATGCTTTCCAGGACAATTGAATCAGGTATTTATGAATCTATTGGCAAATGCCATTGATGCTTTAGATGAATCTAATGCTGGGCTGAGTTTTAATGATATTAAACTAAATCCTAATCAAATTACAATTCATACTGCCCTCACTGAAGATAAGAATCATGTCTCGATTCGGATTCAAGATAATGGGGTGGGAATATCGGCTGATGTTCAGCAAAAAATGTTTGATCATTTATTCACAACAAAACCTGTGGGAAAAGGAACAGGATTAGGATTATCAATTGCTTATCAAATAATTGTCCAAAAACATAAAGGAACTCTAGAAGTAAATTCTGTGTTAGGAAAAGGTTCTGAATTTATTATTAATATACCTATTTGTTAAATCATCAAACATATAAGTTGTTAAAAGTATTTAAAAAAAAGATCCAAGATAATAGCAAGTGAAAGTGATGGAAATTTGCGACTTCCTACCTCATAATTAATTACATTTTTAAAGCAGAAATTTTATTTATAGAAAACAAAAAATTGTATCCTGGTTGCGAACAAGTAGATTTTTGTGCGGGTTGATAATAAAATATTTTTAGTGTTAACAATATTTTGCCCCAAAAGATTCTCCCAACCCAAGCCCACTAATCATGGGGAAAATACTTAATATTTTGCTTGCTAACTTTTAAGACTAGATCTAATTCCCCACTTTTTAAGGAGGGTTAGAAAGGATAATGGGGACTTAACCTAGAAGAAACTATGCAAAACCGTAAACTGTCACAACGATAAGGCTCAGAATTTGTTATGGAGATTATTTTTTATTAGAACCAAAAGAAACATTAAATTCTCAGAATAAAAATATTAAGTAGTTACTTTAGAGACATTTTGGGGAACTCTAAGTAAGTCGGTGAGAATAAATCAAACTAGATTAAGTAATGTAAAAAATATTGAGATTATTTCTTAGTGTTCGCGCAGCCTTCTCTGCGAGACGCTTCGCTAACACTACAAACCTTGAATTATTCACACCGCTGTACTCATAACTCTACTTCTTAGATTGTATCCTCAAAATTTATGATCAATGTACCCAAGCACTCAATAGCTACGCTTAATCTTTCTTTAGAACGCGACATATTCTTACGCACACTAATCAGAGAATTATCTGGTACTTTGCAGGATGTAGTTGGTTTAGAAGAAGCTTCGGGATTTATTAGCGTTGTTGGTGAAAGGATGGGAAGGCAGATTAACCAAGATTATAAATCTGCCTTGGAAATCTCTAACCTTTCTCGTAAGCAGGTAGCTGATGTCTTGATTGATTTAAAAAAACGCATCCAGGGCGATTTTTATGTGATTGAGCAGGATGATGAAAAAATTGTCTTTGGCAACCGTGTTTGCCCATTTGGCGACAAAGTACTTAATCGCCCTGCCATGTGCATGATGACTTCAAACGTTTTTGGAACGATCGCAGCTAATAATCTGGGATATGCGAAAGTAGAATTGCAAGAAACCATAGCACAGGGTGATCCTGGATGTAAAGTTATTGTTTACTTAAAACTTACAGAAGAAGCAGAAGATGCAGAAGGTCGAGAATACTTTAGGGGACTAGAATCTGTGTAAACCCTTCAGCATCAAAATAATTCCGGGACATAAGCTTAGTGCAGATATGTAAAGTGAATCGAACCCTGAAATTGGAAGCACCATGACTCCTGAACAGTTTCTTGAATTTGCCAGAGTTTTACCAGAACCTTTACTTCTGGTGAGTGGAGAGGGTCAGTTGTTAGCTACCAATCAACCAGTGGCAGATATGTTGGGGTTACGCCGTCAAGAACTGCAAGGAAGAATGCTTTTTGAAATTGTAATTGAGCCTGCCAACGATATTATCAGGTATCTGCAAGCTTGTTCAAGTAGCAGGGCAATGGTTATTGGCTCCTTGACTTTACGAAAGAATGATGGGCAAACGTTAATATGTCGTAGTCAGGGAGCCGTTATTCAACCTTGGTCTCCTGAATCTTCAGCTTTAATTCTCTTACGCTTGGAAAATAGAACTTTGACCAGCAGTAATTTCGTTCTCCTGAATGAAAAAATTGATGAGTTAGCCAAAGAAATTCAGAGACGAAAACAGGCAGAGGAAGCACTCAAGAAAGCGAATCAAGAGTTAGAAATTCGGGTTGAAGAACGTACTACTGCTTTACAAGAAACACTAAACGAATTACAACTTACTCAAACTCAGCTTATCCAAGCTGAAAAAATGTCTAGTTTAGGTCAGATGGTCGCTGGTATTGCTCATGAAATTAATAACCCAGTGAGTTTTATTTATGGGAACCTTCACCACGCCCATAAATACACTCAGGATTTACTGAAATTGGTGCAAATTTATCAACAAATTTGTCCAAATACTCCTCCAGAAATCCAAGAGCAAATAGAAGAAATAGACTTAGATTTTCTGATTCAAGACATAACTAAACTCTTCAAGTCAATGCAAGTGGGAGCAGAACGCATTCAGGAAATTGTTAAATCACTACGTAATTTTTCCAGGCTGGATGAAGCAGAACTTAAGCAAGTCAATATTCATGAAGGAATTGATAGTACTTTAATGATTTTGGAGCATCGCCTGCAAGCTAGGCATGAGTATCCAGAAATCAAAGTCATCAAAAAATATAGTCAACTGCCGAATGTAACTTGCTATCCTGGTCAACTTAATCAAGTGTTTATGAATATTCTTGCTAATGCAATTGATGCACTGGAGGCGTCGGCACTCAACGGTAATTGTTTAGCAGTAAATCCACAAAGAATTGACAATCAAAAACTGATAAATAATAATCCCCAAATTCAAATTAAAACTGAGTTAGTCGATGAACAATGGATAGCGGTTAGTATTGCTGATAATGGTTTGGGGATAAATGAACAAGTTCGCTCAAAGCTATTTGACCCCTTTTTTACCACTAAATCTGTGGGCAAAGGTACTGGACTAGGACTATATATAAGCTATCAGATTATAGTTGAAAAACATAACGGACAACTTAGCTGTTTTTCTGTTCCAGGAAAAGGTGCAGAATTTATAATTAGGATACCTATTAACTCAGTATCATAAAATTTAACTTAGAGGACGTTTGAAAAGTCTCCTCGTCGGTATCAAAACGTTTTCGATCCCCCTAAATCCCCCTTAAAAAGGGGGACTTTAAGGATTCCCCCCCCTTTTTAAGGGGGGTTAGGGGGGATCAACCAGTGCTTAAAATCACAGCTAACCACTTTTCAAACATCCTCTTAAAAGATATGACAAAGCCTGTCTGCTAATTAGCAAACAGGCTCTACCCTTGAGGACAAAGTTTGGTTGAAACTCGGTTAAATCTTCGCAGTAGAATCAACTGAGGGTTGAGACTGACTAACCGAATCTAACTTTGGCAAAAGCAGTACATTTTGTGCTTTTACATTACTGTTGATTGTTGCTTGCAAAAATGGGGTATTGGAGATAGAGTTGTTAGCCAATGTAAACAGTGGATTTGACAAAATCCCTGCTACTGTAGTGGCAATTAATGTTACTACCAACCCGACTTGCAAAGGTCTTAGCCCAGGCAAATCCCAACGCACTTGGGGATAATTCTTCACTGCGTCAGACATTTCATGGGGTTCTTTGACTACCATCATCTTAACTACGCGAATGTAGTAGTAGATGGAGACGACGCTGGTAACTAAGCCCAGCAAGACTAACCAATAAAGTCCTGCTTGCCAACCAGCCCAGAATAAGTAAATCTTGCCGAAAAACCCAGCCAATGGTGGAATACCACCCAAGGAAAGCAGGGAAATACTCAACGCCAGTGTTAGGAGTGGATCTTTTTGATATAAACCAGAGTATTCGGCAATCTGGTCGGTTCCCGTGCGTAGTGAGAATAGGATGATGCAGGTAAAGCCGCACAGGTTCATGAACAGGTAAACCAGTAGGTAAAATACCATACTCGCATAGCCCGCTTGTGTACCAGCAATCAAGCCAATCATCACAAACCCAGCTTGGGCAATGGATGAATAAGCTAGCATCCGTTTCATGCTGGTTTGAGCTAGGGCGACTACGTTACCCAAAATCATGCTGAGAACGGCTAGAGCTGTGAAGACAAACCTCCACTCGTCAGCAACAAGAGGGAAGGCTGTGAGCAGCAAGCGGATGGCTAGGGCAAACCCAGCCGCTTTAGAACCGACAGATAAAAAGGCGATGACTGGGGTGGGAGCGCCTTCGTAAACGTCTGGTGTCCACTGGTGGAAGGGTGCGGCGGAGATTTTGAAGCCAATACCTGCGATCGCAAATACCAGGGCAATCACTAAACCCAAAGATTGGCCGACTTTAGCTGTGGCAATGCCATTAGCGATCGCACTAAGTTCAGTTTGTCCTCCAGATAGTCCATACAGCAGTGATACACCGTACAAAAATATTGCCGTGCTGGAAGCTCCAATTAACAAGTATTTCAGCGCCGCTTCATTAGAGCGGGGGTCACGCTTGGTATAACCTGTCAACAGGTAAGAGGAGATACTCAGGGTTTCTAGGGAGATGAAAATCATCACCAACTCACTAGCCCCGGATAAAAACATCCCTCCCAGAGTAGCACTCAGCAAAATAGCGATGAATTCGCCTAAAGCAGTGCCACTCTGCTCAACGTAGCGAATTGACATCAGTATAGTGGCGATCGCAGATAAGGCAATAATGCCGCGAAAGACGATACTCAGGTCATCACTGTTAAAGCTACCGGTAAAACCGATGGGATTAGGAGAGTCCCATTGAAAATAGAGGGCGACAATCGAAGCAAATAAACCTGCGATCGCTAGATATCCAATCCAGCGCGCGGATGTACGCCCCAAAATCAAATCAACTATCAAAACCCCCAAGAGGGTGAGAATAACAATCCCCTCTGGTAAAATCGTTCCAGCGTTTAGCTGGGATGCAATATTAGCAAAATCCATGAGATGTATAGGTTTTGGCGATTAGACATTAAGGCTAACTCTGTTCACTCTAGCAAGTTTTCTAATCCCCGGACTAGCTCTTTTAACAAGAGCTTAACAGGTTGGATGCAGACGGCAATTGCACCAACCTTACTACTTTACCAGCAGCTTTCTCAGTATCCAGGGATTCACTTAACAACTTGCCTACTTCGTTTTTCAGGCGTGACTTTTAGCGAATATCATCAATAATTATGCTGCAACCAGTGCGATAGTTACGTACAAAAAGCTTATAAAATTAATAAGGGCACAGCATTGCTGTGCCCCTACAATATCCATAACTTCTAACTTTATTAAAAATCGACAGATGGCAGTTTGCCTTGTAAAGACTGAAATTTAGACTGAACACAGTTTGCACAATTGCAACCAAGTTGATCAATAATCGGATTAGATGTTTGAGTCAACATTGGTGTTACCAGATCAGGAATTTGTTGTGTAGATACTACCGTAACAATTTGTGTAGGGTATAGAGATTGCAGGCTGGATGCGTTTGCTGGATTGACTACCAGCAGCATGGATACGAGAAATGCGGGACAGGCGAGTAAAATCAGTTTGACTATGTTCATAATTTACACAAAGATAGCTTTGCTGATACAGCATAGCTAATAAATTGCCTAGCTTCAACCTTAACTGCGCCCGAATCCTTGACCCCGCAAAACCTTTGACCAAACAAGTAATTCGCCCTGTTCACCGCCTGCGGCCAGTAACTTACCTTCGGGATGCCAAGCTAGGGTGGAAAATCCTGCTGAGACACCTGTGATAATTTGGGATACTTCCTTGGCTTTGTTCCACAAACATAACCAGCCATCAGCAGCAGCAGAAGCGAGAAGGAAGCTTTTGGGTGCAAAGGCGATCGCATTGATCACACCTACATGATTTGTTAAAACTCGCGCTTCCCAACCTAAAGTGTCATCCTCTAGCTTTTCCCACACCACAATACCTTCAACGCTAGAAGATGCCAGTATTGGCGCACCGACTTTGGTCATAGCTTCTGACCATGCCAATTGGCGAATTTTACCAGGGAAGCCACGCATCACCCAAGGGTCGGGGTTGTTCCATTCTAAAACGGTGACACTACGATCCATGTTGCCAGAAGCCAGGTATTTACCATCAGGCGACCAAGCCATAGCCACACTGACAGTAGTCATATCTAGGTTGTATGGTTCTTCATCCCAGTTTTGACTATGCCAAATCTTGATACCCTGATAACCGCTAATGGCTAGGTATTGCCCATCAATGCGCCAATCAATGCCCAAAACTGACGAGTTTTCAAAATTCAGCGTCACAACAATTTCACGAGTATCTGCATCCCAGACTTGGACATAACGCCCCAAACTAAAAGCTAGTTGGTTACTGGTGTAATTCCAAGCTAGCTTGTCAACCCATGCGGGGGCATTTTCCAAAGTGGCGATTAATTCAGTATTCTGCCAAATTTTCACCTGTCCATCTTGTCCACCAACGGCTAAAAATTTTCCATCTGGCGAAAAAGCTAGACAGTCTACAGATTTACCGTCACCAGTTTGTAAGCTTGTGAGTTCGCCATTATTCCATAGAACAACTTCCCCGGCGGCAGAAGTTGCTGCTAAAGTTTTACCTTGTGGCGACCAAGCGATCGCAGTTACATAATCTGAAAGTGTCCCCGAATAGTGTTGTTCAAATTCCTTAGATTTGCTGGTTGTGGTGTTCATATTTGTAAAGAGGGGATGGGGAATGGGGAATGGGGAATGGGGAATAGGGAACTGGTAAATTCCCTACTCTCCACTGCCTATTTAAGCTAGACAAGCAAGAAAATCTTGTTTGAGTTGGGCTGCATCAAGGTTGCGGCCAATAAAGACTAGTTCGTTTTTGGGTGTTTCACTGGGTTTCCAGGGGCGATCGGGTTTGCCATCAAATATCATGTGTACTCCCTGGAATACAAATCGATTATCTTCTCCAGCAATATTTAAAATGCCTTTCATCCGAAAAATATCTGGCCCTTGGGTACGCAATAATTCAGAAAGCCAAGCGTTTAATTTTTCTCCATCAACTGCACCCGCTTCTACTAAAGCCACAGAAAATACAGTTTCATCGTGTACGTGGGCATCTTCTCCCAAGAAATCTGGATCAATTTCTAATGCACGATCTAAATCAAAAGCTTTTACACCTAATAAAGCATCCATTCCTAGTTCAGAATTTTGGGTGCGGTAGATTTTTGCGATCGCATTCATCGCCCGAATCCGTTTCTCCAATTCATTCAACTCTTCTGGCGCTACTAAATCTGTTTTATTAAGTAAAATTACATCGGCAAAAGCAATCTGTTCTTGGGCTTCGTCTGCATCCCAGTGCTGCGAGATGTGCTTGGCATCTACCACTGTCACCACCGCATCTAGAGACAGTTGGCTTTGTAAATCTTCATCAACAAAAAATGTCTGAATCACTGGTGCAGGGTCGGCTAATCCAGTTGTTTCAATTACTAAATGGTCAAATTTATCGCGTCGCTTCATCAAATTGCCAATGATGCGAATTAAATCGCCGCGCACTGTACAACAGATACAGCCATTATTCATTTCAAATATTTCTTCATCTGCATCGATAATCAATTGATTATCAATACCCACTTCCCCAAATTCATTGACAATCACAGCAACTTTTTTGCCGTGTTCGTAGGTGAGGATGTGATTGAGTAGAGTCGTTTTACCTGCTCCCAAATAGCCTGTAAGAACAGTAACGGGAACTGAATTGTTGATTACGTCAGCCACCATACTCTAAATTCCTCTTGTCTCACCTTATGGATAATCATTATCGCCCATGATAAATCTTTTTATATTTTTGTGCGAACTTGCTATTGTTTTGGCTTTCAGCAAAATCATCACATAATTTAATCACAAAACATTTTATTTTTATGCATCTGCAATAAGTAGTAAATATTCAAGAGTTGGCGTAGCTGATAAGAATATTCCAACTCACCCTGCGGGAAGTCGCAGGTTAGTACATTGACAATTCTACAACAAGCATGATAATCATTATCACATAGAAAAATTATAGATTGATGGAGAAGCGTGGTGGTTTCAAGAAACACTACCTGCTCGAAAAAGCAAGTAACTCAAACAGGGCAAGCATCTGCGTCTCTTGCAATCAGCTTTTTGGTTGTTGCACCACTGGTTTTATCTACCGCTTTAGCGCCAGCACAAGCAGATGATACTCATAATCATTCAGATGAAACGGGCTTTTACATTGGATTAGATAGTTTGGAGGCTCTCTCTACAGGGACATACGCAGGTTTAGAGAACCCCAACTACAATCGTTTAACCCTTCTCTTTGCACATAGGAATGAAGACACGCCGGAATCAAGCCATTTCCACGGCATTGGTACTTATAGCTACTCAGGTGCTTTAGATAACCTAACTATTAACCCAACCAATACAAATAACCGAATTCCTGAGTCTTACTCAGAACAACCGCCGCTAACATTATTACCTGGTACAGGGTTTTATACTGGTCGCTTGATTAGTACTGCAACAGATAAGGAATATAGTAATCTGACAATAGAACCTATCGCGTCGCTAAAAACTTCCAAAGAATTAGACAACCAATATTTGTTCAATAGCTCCAATGGTCGTTGGCAGTCGTCCCTTGAAGGTGCAAATATTGGTTTACAATTAGCGTCAATTAGCAGCGGATTGAATATTGGCGATTCAGCAGGCGTTGATATTGTCAAGTCAGTCGGTGATATCTACACAATCGGCAGTGGTGATGATTTTTCGTTCACCCCTACCTTTTGGACTGATGCTGCTGCACCACTGGGAACTTATTCTGCATCATTCAAGCTAGTGGATTTAGGCAGTGATAATCACCGTATTCCCTTTAAAGAGTCTGGCACTTTCAATTTTGATTTTGAAGTCAAGACTGTGCCTGAGTCGTCAAATGTCCTTGGTCTTGGTATAGTCGGTCTACTAGCGCTTTCTCTTTCTCGCTTGCAAAAACTTAATCGCAATAGTTTGAACTAATTTTCATTTCGCACCAAGGTGCAAAATGATCTTTGCGTCTTGGTGCGAAGATTTAATTTCCTGACGAGAACAAAAAATCTTGAACTGCTTTTAAAACAACTGCTGGGTATTCTTCATGCAATCCCAGAGAACCAGGGATAACAACACTTCTCACCCCTGGTAATGCTACCAAAGCGTTCATTTCTTCTCGTGATTTTGGGGGGCTGGATTCTCCAATTACTACCATGAGCGGTACAGTTAAAGACTTTACAAGTTCTAAAAAATCAGATTGTGCGTGTACAGCATCAAGATTACCAGTGACAAAGGCAGCAGATGCAAATCGCGCTCCTGGTTGTTGAGTTGTGTGCCACTTCTTCTCAATGAAACTCGGTGTAATTTTAGCCGCGTCAGTAAAGACATGACGGCGATACATAAAACTTAATAAAGATGGGGCAGTATTGAGTTTGTAGAGAGCTTGACCAAGTATAGGCGATCGCACCAATTCTCTCACAATGCCAGCTATTTGCTGACTAGCCCCCATTGTCGGCAAAGGGCCACGCCAAGTAGGAGCTAACAATATAATCTTTGAGAAAGCAGCAGGTTGTTTCACAGCTAATTGTAAAACGTAACTAGCAGCATGACCAGCCGCCACCACGGTAATGGAAGTATTAAAAACAGCTTTGACAAAATCTTCCAGAAAGTGCTGATATATTTCCGGTCGATAATTCAAACTAGGGCGAGAAGATTCACCAAAACCAGGCCAGTCTATGGCTACAACTTGAAAATTGGGAGCTAGTAACTTGGCAAGTTCACCGACTTCCAAACGCGTCGAAACACTGCTGAAAGATGGTAGTAGCAATAGCGGTGAACCTTTACCGAGGGTTTCATAAACAACCCGCAATTGCTGATTTTCAAAATTCCAGAGATATTCTTGAACTACTCCACCAAAGCCAATAGCAGCAGCAGTAGATAATAGATTGCTTGGCATAAGACTAAATTTTGGTAGTTGTACGCTATTTGTCATTTGTCAGTTGTCCTTTGTCCTTTGCAAATCACCAATGACCAATGACAAATGACCAAGTTTAGTTAGGCAAATCTAACTTACATTCCAATGCTTTTTTTTGCATGGTTTTAAAAATATTGTAAAACCCATTCGCACGGGAAGGTGTCAGGCTAACGTTTAAACCTGTTTCTTGAATAAAATCTGGGGTAAGTTGGACAATCTCAGTTGGCGTTAGTCCATGCAATCCTTCAACGAGAAGACCTACTAAACCTTTGGTTAACTGGGAATCAGACTCGCCCTGAAACACAACTTTACCGTCATCCAAAGCTGCGGTGATAAAAACTTGAGACACGCAACCAGGAACTTTATTTTCGGGTAATTTCTCCGCTTCTGGGAACTCATTGAGCTTCTGAGCATACCAGATTAGCTGTTCGTAGCGTCGCTTCGGTTCGGAAGCGCGTTGAAAGCGCTGGACAATTTTAGCGAGCGCAGGTGGCAAAGAATCTAGAGTTGAGGACATAACAGAAGCTGAAAACTATCGGTATCTCCTTGAGTGTAGATTATCTTTAGAGCAATCGCGCCTCCGCTTCTGTTGGCATTACTGACTCTAATTTATCAAATCCAGATAATTACTGCGTAGGCGCAGCCCGCCGTAGGCATCGCATTGATAAAGATCAGGTTTTTTTATGTGTGTAATCAGGGGGTAATGAGCAATCGAACAGAAAGTTCCGCTAAGGCTGTAACCCTTACTGGATAAACATTATATCAAGCAATATTTTTGGCAATTCTCAATGTACCAATTAAGCTATTATAAGCACTGCTGTAATTTTTTGTTTTCACGCTGTCTGCCATGATTTTTTTATAGAACAAATCATGGCAGACTAGTATTTTAAAAATATTTGCAACTAAGAAGCGTTGCATTAGACGAGACTTAGTATCCCATTGGAACCTAAGACAAAAGCATAATTTCCAGGAGCGTTGACGGTAGTTTTATTTAGTTGAATACCAGCTGTGTACAAATCTCCATCAAACCTCACATCAGCTATTGTTGCTTGGTCTGAAAAGACTATTGAATTACCGGGTTTTAGTTGAAGGTCTTGCGAAATTGTATTACCAAAGCTTAAATCAAAATAGAGCGGAGAAGAAGTCCCATTGTATATGTCAAGTGTATTTTTCGATCCGGTTGGATTGAGATTGGGATTGACGAGTATTGGGTTGGCTGTGAGGTACAAAGCTCCACCGCTAATAACTTGAGAGGTCTCGTTATCTAACTTTTTGATTAAACCTAGAGCTTCTAAATCTGTTTTATTGTCTGAACTAAATTGCGAGTGTTGAGAATTCATACGTAATACTCCAATTAAATGCAATATCCAATGCTAGGGATATATTTATTCATCCCATACTGTTTAGTTCGATGCATTTTCTGATTTATGCACTCAATAAAAACATATCCCCACACCCCTCCCATTTGTCACAAATTAAAAATAAGTGAATTTTGTCAATACATCTTTGAGCATAAATTTGTAGGGATTGCGGTAGGGGTAGTGAGTGCGATCGCCCTCTAATATCGTGTCCGCAGAATTAGTTATGCTAACCACAGTCATTGCAGCCCACACGCCAGATGCTCCACTTGGGGAGACCCCATCGCCCTTGGCGTCTCCCCTTGGGAGAAGACCGCACTGGCTCCCCTTAATCCCCTCCCCGCTCTTCGGGAGGGGAGACAAAGCGTAGCTTTGGCGAGGGTGGGGTTCTTCGGGTTTAATAAGCAATCAAGCGGACATGATTTAACACGGTATCACTACTCATTTGACCCCAATCACAAAAACTTAATTTTATTTTTTTTATAAGCAAGCTTTAACAATAAGTCTACATAAACTATAGTTGCATCAATATATACTTTTTTGTTACGCAAGTATGATAAATTTGTGAAACTTATGTGTCGTTTGATTTGATTAAAATCCAGATAAATTTTATGGAGCTTGGGCGGTTTGCACGCTCTTTGCTGCTAACTCTTAGGTACGACTTGATGTGACTAGTAGCGATGCGATACCTACAGCGGACTGCGCCTACGCGCTTACAAAATTAGCTGCAAGTTCATTAAACTAAGCAGCTAGATAATTATCAACAATTAAAAATTAAAAATCAAAAAATATTCTGATTTTTAATTTTTAATTTCTCTCCCTTGAGGATTAATTTGTAGTTTGTGCAGCTAGCATCTGCTTCAGCTTTTCTAATTCCGAAGCCCAACGAGGATCTGGACGAATGGCGTCCGAATCGGTGGTTGTAGTGCTGGTTTCGCGAGAACCTCCGCCACCGCCGCCACGACGAGGCTTTTTAGAGCTTTTCTCACGACGGCTACCTTCTCTGTTCGGGCTAGGAGTCGGGGTACTATTACTAGTACTAGCAAGAGTAACTGGTTTAGGAGCTTGCTCGTCGCCCTCTTCACCCTTTGTCCGAGGTAATGCCTTCTCTAGCTTAATGGGAGTGTCTTTGAACATCTGACCATTATACTTTTCAATAATTTCGTCAGCTTGTTCGTCATTGTTGACTGTAAGAAAACCGAAACCACGGCATTTGCCAGTTTTGCGGTCTTTAATTAATTTAGTAGTTACAGCATCACCTTCTGCTGCAAAAACGGCTTGCAGATCTTGACGATCTATTTCATCTTTAGGCAAATTACCTATATATAGGCGAACGGACATGAACTATACCTCCAGAGTTGAATGAACATGGCAAGGCAAGAAAACAATCACTTAGCTTTGGCTTTTAAATAGATGCTATTGACCAAGACTGCCATAAACCAATTTTTTTGCTCGAAACTGTCAACTTATACAACAATACAGTTTTTCGTCGGGATCAAGCTTGTTTAATCCAAAGGCTCACACTATGGTGAGCTAATAACACCTTAATTCTAAGAATTGTAAATTTAATAGCCTATTGCCTGCTAAAGTACACGCTTTCTTCTATGCCCTTTTTCGCAGAATCAAATACCATTCCTTACATTACCACGGTATTTTCTACGTAGCTAGTTTAGCGCATATCTTTTCGGCATTAGTATTACTGCATGGTAACATAAAACACATTTTTTTATGCAAGTGAGCATATTTTGAAACAAAAACCAGCCACTGGCTGGTTAATTTGCTGCTGTGTTGGGAGGATAAAAAGGTATAGAGCGGGGAAAAAGCACCTAAATCCACAACTAAGCGGTGATACTGAGTTATGTCGGTTGCTGTTGTTTGTGTAAATAAATGTAACACTTGTTAAGAAAACCTGCAACTTTTGTTTACATTCCAATTTGTCCTTTGTCCTTTGTCAATAACCAATGACCAATGACTAACCAGTGAGAAAGACATATGCGCCCCAAGCCTGTGCTGCAACAGCTAAAAAAGTAGACCAAATGGGATGAGGGCTATGAATGGTTTTACCACTTTGAGTTTCTAGAGTTTGGATATCGATCCAAGGTGTTGCTCCTCGGCGAAACCAACCTGTAACGATAATTTGCCGGCCAATTAGATCCTGGTGATTGACTGACTGTCCTAGCCAAGAAATGTGGTGTAATTTCACCAAACCCGCGCTAGATTGCAAGATTAAATCTTGCGCTAGGGTGTTACTAGTGCCTTGACGACCTAATAATTTACCCACAAGACGCACGCTGACGCTATCAATAGGTAAGGCAGAAGGGTCAGCTAACAGGTTGGGTAAGCTGTCTTCAGTTTGTACGGTGGCAGGTTTAATATCGGGGAAGAAAGAATTAATCCGCATCACAGTACCGATGCTAAAGCCAATCAGAAGACAGCCTGTAATGAAAGACCAATCTTCATATATCCACTTTAGATTTAAAAACTTGAGTGTGAATGCTAGTTGCCAGGTTAGCCAAACTAAAGCTGCAAACAGAACCCCTAGAGGAATTCCCAACCAGGGAGCGACTTGTAATAGAAAAGACTGACGCTTAACCTTTGATGGAACGCTATCAAAATGTAGTTCGGTGTCTAGATGCCAGTGACGAGCTATTTGGCAGAGACGTTCGATGCGATCGCCCATTAAAGGATGGCTATTATTAATCGTAAACCATCGGCGATAGGGATTGGCGGTATCCCACTTCAAAAAGGATTCAAAAGATAGATTACTGGCAATAGTGCCCAAAGATAAACTTTGTTGGTAGCTGACTGGTGTTAAGAGATTTAAGCTTTCCAGTTGCCAACTGGTGTGTTCTTGTTTTTGGATATCAGCGGCAATGCCAATGGCAATTTTGAGTAAAGCGCGAATCAGGGCATTGGGATTACCAGTAATTTCAGCGGCGACGCGATCGCTATAATAAAGCCGCAACCGCGACAACCACAATGCAGTTCCAGTCAGCAAACACCAAATTCCATAAATTAGACTCGCCAGAATTGTCACTGGCCAGCGCCAAATTTTCGCTGATATTTTGTCTCCCAACTCCGACACTTGCTGATATAGCTTATGAGTTGGGAGTGTCACCAGCAGCAACAAAGACATTACAGCAAAATCCCAGTGAGCAATATGCCCTAGTTGCGTGGCGTAAATAATGGCGATTTCATCATCTGCCAGCTGCTCTAATAGCCCTTGACTCACAACAATTCTGGCATTACGTGGTAAACTACCATAAGTCAGAATAATTGGTGCAGCCGTTGGTAAAATCCGCAGTTTGGGTAACGGCCAGTGCCGCTGTTGGGAACAACGTTGTAGCACCCGAACGGCTTCGCGGCTATGGGTATTCAATACATCTTTCGGAAATTCTCGTTGACCATACAAATTCGCCAGTAGCAGATCCAGCAACCAAGGTAATACTCCGATTAAAATCACCAATGCGATTAGCAACAGTTGAGTAGGATCGTGGTATAAAAGCTGTATTGGCTCCAGATAAGGTAGTTTGACTAAAGTCTGGTTGATTAATCCCAGTGCGAACTTGAGGATTTCTCGTATTACCCAAAACAGGGCGATGAATGTCCCTGCGGAGAGTAGTCGTAAGGGAATTAATTTTGGTTTACGTAGTGGTTGCCATGCTCTGGCGCGTTGTGCTTGTCGCCAGTAAATAACACCGAATAATTTGGCTTGGGTGCGAGTAACAGAACCCATGAAGCCGCTTAGGGATGCAGCCAGTGGTGGTGGCGGTGTCGCTAATGTAGCTTTGAGTCTAGCTAGTGGCACCATCGACGGGATGTCGTCGCTTTTGGTTTCTATTACTCGATCATCGTTCGGCTTTTCCTCTGATGTAGGAGTTTCCGGGGGAGTAATGGGGGTTGAATCTGGTGTTGAATTCTCAAAAGCAACAAATCCAGTTTCAACTTTTTTTGATTCTCGCTCGGATTTTTTACGTTTTGTCAGGTGTTCGAGAGCGCGTGTTGCCCACTCTTGAACTTGCGGATTGTTACTCTCAATGAGATTCTGGGAAATAGCGATCGCTTTGGAAACTTCGCCAGTGCGAGCATAAGCCATCACTAAACCAACCTGAGCTTGTAAGCTAGCAGTCCCATTATTTTGGCTGCTAGCAATAGGTTCTAGTTGGGTGATCGCTGTTTGGTAATTTCCCTGCTTGAGGGCAACTAAACCAGCCTCCAAAGACGGTTTGGCATGTGAAGGCATACAAATTCTGGCACTCCAATCTCTTCTAAATGATCCACGTTTGGGCAAAAGCGCGAACCTCGGATGCCGTGGAAATCAACCGCGCTCAAGTTTTGTTTGTCAAGTGAATGATAAAGATTAGAATTCAGGAGTCAGGAGTCAGAATTCAGTTGAGTCTTCATCTGAATTCAGAATTCTGGATTCTGTATTCTTCTTCACTCCTCCACTGGTTGTTGACTAGAAAATACTGGAGCGATCGCGCTTAATTTTAACTCTGGATGGTCGCCCAATAACTGTTGACAATTCCATTCATTACGGAATAGCAACACTGGTCGTCCCATACTGTCTTTAACTGTAGTGGTATTGAATATTCGTCCCACCTTTTCTAATGCTTCCCAACCACCCTCAACCCAACGGGCGACACTGTAGGGCAATAAATCTAATATGGTTTCTACACCATACTCATTTTGTAAGCGAAACTGTACCACCTCGAATTGCAACTGACCCACCGCCGCCAAAATTGGATCGCGCTTGGCTTCATCAGTTGAATACATAATTTGCACAGCACCTTCTTCTCGCAATTCCGCAACACCTTTTTGGAATTGTTTAGACTTCGAGGGGTTGGGATTCCTCAGAGACGCAAACAGTTCCGGCGAGAAATACGGAATCCCCTCATATTCGAGCTTTTGTCCCGTGTAAATTGTATCCCCGATCGCAAAAACACCGGGATTATTCAAACCGATCACATCGCCAGGATAAGCCACATCAATCGATTCTCGCTCTTGAGCAAAGAGTTTTTGCGGGCGAGACAGACGGATGAGTTTACCAATGCGAGCGTGATTCACCATCATATCTTTTTCAAACTTACCAGTGCAAACCCGGATAAATGCGACGCGATCGCGGTGCTTCGGGTCCATATTCGCTTGCAGTTTGAAGACAAACCCCGAAAACTCCGGGTATGTAGGGGGAACTTCGCCAACACTGCTGATATGAGAACCGGGTTTGAGGGCATAGTCGAGGAAATACTTGAGGAATAACTCGACCCCAAAATTAGTCATGGCGCTACCAAAGAACACAGGCGTCATTTTGCCTTCATGTATCAACTGTAAATCTAGCTCTGGCCCAACTCCTTCTAACAGTTCTAAATCGTTTTTCAGTTGGTAGTACAGGCTTTGTTCTAGCTGTTCTTCTATTCTCGGATCGCCTAATTCCACTATTGTATCGCGGGCTTCTCGGCTGCCGTGGGCGCTGCGTTCAAACAAGTGTATTTGTTGCTTGTGTCGGTCAAAAACACCTTTAAAGCGATCGCCCATACCAATCGGCCAGTTGACTGCATAAGTTTGCAATCCCAATTCTTGCTCAATTTCATCCAGCAGTTCCAGAGGTTCCCTTCCTGGGCGATCGAGCTTGTTGATAAATGTAAAAATTGGGATACCGCGCAACTTACACACTTCAAACAATTTGCGCGTTTGGGGTTCCAAACCCTTTGCCGCATCAATCAACATCACGGCATTATCGGCGGCGGCAAGGGTACGATAAGTATCTTCACTGAAATCTTGGTGTCCGGGAGTGTCTAATAAATTTATTTGACAATTCCGGTATTCAAATTGCAACACTGTGGAGGTAATGGAAATACCCCGTTGTTGCTCCATCGCCATCCAGTCAGAAGTAGCTTTGCGCTGTGCCCGTCGCGCCTTAACCGCCCCAGCTTCGTGAATTGCACCCCCGTACAGGAGTAGCTTTTCAGTTAGTGTAGTTTTACCAGCATCGGGGTGAGATATAATCGCAAAGTTGCGGCGAAGTTCAACTGCTTGAATAAGTTCAGACTGAAGTTCAGTAGACATAAATGTATTTGTTTGTTAGCTAACTTAATTTTTTTGACTCTGGTAAGTCTTTTAATCTTAAGACAACGATGCTCATGATAGGGTCGTAGTATAACCAACAATCTGACTAAATAGGAGAAAGCAATGTACGACACAGACAAGCGAAAGCTTCTATCTGCTTTGTCTCATGGAGCGATTTTTTTCAGCACAACATTGGTATCTGTCGGTGTACCCATCGCCATATTGCTCGTATCTGACGATCCTGTTGTTAAAGAAAACGCCAAAGAATCCATCAATTTCCACTTTAATGTTTGGTTTTATGGTGCAATTCTGGGAGCGTTGTTTTTTCTATTCGGTTGGTTAGTATTACCTCTATTATTGCTGGGGCCACTAGCTGGTCTGGGATATCTATTACACTGGGGATTAACAATTTGGGCGCTCATTGGAGTTTTCAGTAATCCTGATATACCCTTCCGTTATCCCTATATTTTCCGAGTTTTTTAACACAAATTTATTGGATTAGGCATAGAGCATTGGTAATTGTCAGTTATTTACTACCAAGCACAACATTTCATTAAACTTAGTAGCAAATTCTCTGCGTGCCTCTGCGTTTACCTTCTCTACGAGACGCTGCGCGAACGCTAATGCGAATGCGCCACTTTGCGTTTAAATTTTTGAATTTTGAATTGCTTCATAATGTTGTTTTTTTTCCAGTCCGTCGGATAGGTGCAACCAAGCTGTAGAATACAAAATTGCCCCACAACTTGATTAAGAGTAGGGCAAAGGACAGTTAAGCACTGTTTGTAGTCTCTCTGACGGCAGGAAAATTTTAGCCTGCTTTTGTGACGCTTTGTTTTGTGTCTATTTGCGTTGTTTTTCTTGATAAAATTTTATGTTTCCTACACATCGCCCCCGTCGTCTGCGTACTCATCCCCAACTGCGCCGGATGGTTCGTGAAACTGTTTTAACAACAAACGATTTAATCTACCCATTATTTGCTGTACCGGGTGAGGGAATCGCTAATGAGGTGAAATCGATGCCCGGAGTCTACCAACTTTCGGTAGATAAAATTGTTGAAGAAGCAAAAGAAGTTTACGACTTAGGAATTCCTTCTATTATTCTATTTGGTATTCCAGCTGATAAAGATGTGGATGCCACTGGCGCTTGGCATGATTGCGGTATCGTCCAAAAAGCGGCGACGGCAGTAAAAGCAGCAGTGCCAGATTTGATTGTAATTGCTGATACTTGTTTATGTGAGTATACTAGCCACGGTCATTGTGGTTATCTGCAAGTTGGTGATTTAACAGGACGAGTTTTAAACGATCCAACTCTGGAATTGTTGAAGAAAACAGCGGTTTCTCAAGCGAAAGCCGGTGCCGATATCATCGCACCTTCTGGGATGATGGATGGTTTTGTCCAGGCAATTCGTCAGGGTTTGGATGAAGCCGGATTTCAAGATACGCCGATCTTGTCTTATGCTGCTAAGTATGCTTCGGGTTATTATGGTCCATTTCGGGATGCAGCAGACTCGACACCACAATTTGGGGACAGAAGAACTTACCAAATGGACCCAGGTAACGCCCGCGAAGCGATTAAAGAGATTGAATTAGATATCGCTGAAGGTGCTGATATGCTCATGGTTAAGCCAGCCTTGGCATACATGGATATTATTTGGCGCGTCAAGGAAGCGAGTAACTTACCAGTTGCGGCTTACAATGTTTCTGGTGAGTATGCGATGGTAAAAGCTGCTGCTCTCAATGGTTGGATTGATGAAGAGCGGGTGGTTATGGAAACTTTAACTGGATTTAAACGGGCTGGTGCAGATTTGATTTTGACTTATCATGCCAAAGATGCGGCGAGATGGTTAAAGTAGGCTAGGCATATTGAATACTAATTTAGTGGGAAATCTCACGCAGAGGCGCGAAGACGCAGAGTTGTCTTTTGGTGTTTGGGCGTGAGATTTTTTGTATTTTGGGTTTGGCTGGTGCGAAATTCAAACAAAATTTAACTAATCCGCATTATCCTTGTCATACGTGTATTACAAAGATAATAAAAGTTATGCTCAGTGTCAGACTGGATGAAGAAACAGAACGGCAGCTACCCGATATTTTAGCTCACGAGCAAACGGAAAAGAGTGAATTAATCCGACGCTTGATTGCTGAACGCTGGCTAACCTTACAAGCGGGTAAAACTTTGCTAGAGAGGCGGGGTGGACACCCTGAACATCTGCTACAAGATGCACCAACGGATTTATCGGAACGCTCAAACCGTAAAAAAGCGATCGCTCAATATCTCAACAAGCGGCATTCATGACCTATTATCCGCTTATAATCGCGGATAGCGGGTTTTTGTTTGCGTACTACAGCGCTAGAGATCAGTATTACCAACAGGTGCGTCGCTTCTTTGAAAACTGTACTTCCAGGCTAGTAACTACGCCTATTTGTATTGCAGAAGTGTTGTGGTTGCTGAACTTTGATTGGCGTACACAAAACGAGTTTTTTCTAGATGTTGCAAAACAACTCTATGAGTGTGAGCAAATATTACCGCAAGATTTTTCGCGCATTGCTGAGTTGAATACTCAGTACAGAGATTTACCAGGGGATTTTGCAGATTTATCCTTGATTGTCATTTCGGAACGCTTAAATATTGCTGTCATAGCTACTTTAGACAGTGATTTGGATATTTATCGGCGTTATCGGAAAAAGCCTTTTGAGCGGGTGTTTTAGGGATGCGATGTCTACGACGGGCTACGCCTACGCTACTTAATGATAATTTTTTCACCGGACACCACTAGCTAAAATTCCTAAAATTTTGTTGACATCTTTAAGATAATATTCACTTAAGTCTATCTGGATAGATTGCCCTTCTAATTTTAAAAATTGCCAGATACTTCCAGTGGTGACAGTTCCATAAATTATCAAATTTTCATTACCTGCTCGTTCGTTAAATATTCTTGCTGCTAACATTTCGGCTACACATTGTCCTAAACCAGCAGGAATATTTTCTTTTTTAGCTTCCACAATAATGATAACTGGTGCAGTGATAATTAGTCTTTCTGGAGAACGGGTAATTAGAAAATCACAGATTCCATTTAAACCTTGTGTAAGATCAACATTGAATTCAACACCAGAGAACAAATTTATCTGATCATTTAACTGTCGTCTCAATTCTAGTAAAATCGGAGAAATAATCATCTCAGAGCGAGCTTTTTCACTATTACTAGCAATAGCTACAGGTATATTATATTGAAGAATTTCTTTTAATAAATTGCTGGATTCTATATCAGGTGTATTAGCAAAAATATCAGTTTGCTCAATAGTATTTATTTGAAACTTCTGTTTGACTTTTTCTAAAGTAAAATCACTATATGACATATCAGGAGATACCTTCAGGCAACAACGCTAAAACTTAATCTAAGAAATAACGACTTAAAAAATCTTGCGGAGTTAAAATTGGAATTCCGTTGAATTCTATCAACACCAATAAATCTAAATCTCCAGTAACAATTGCTTCAGCATTTGCCGCAACAGCCGCAGCCAAAACTAAATTATCTTTTGGATCGCGTAATTGAGGAGCATCTACGGAGATAGTTGGACAATCATTTGATAAACCCTTGACTACAAACATTAAATCCTCAAGCGTATAACCTCTTTGTTGTAGTCGTAGTTGAAACTTATCACGTTTTAAAGTTTTTTCTAGTTCTAAGAATAAAAATTCAGAAGCAAATATATTAATTTGTTGATTTCTTGCTAAACGCAAGGTTTTACCAGGAACACCTCCCCACAACAAGGCTGAAATCCAAACATTGACATCAAGGATAACTCTCATGGATTAGACCATAACTCTTGTCTGACATCCTTAACAATTTCACTAATTTCTTCTAGTGTGGGTTGATTTGGATCAGGTTCTAATTGTTCAAGACTTTGTAAAAAATCATCTAAATCTAGATTTTGCTGAGTAATTTTTTCTAAAACAATACAATTTTCCTTTAGAATTACTCTGTATTCATCACCAGGTATCAGTTGAGATTCAATTTCTGTTGGGAGATTTATTTGCTTTTCATCAGTGACTCTGATAATTGGATCTGTCTGCATAAGTTTACTCCTTTATCGCATTATAATGAATACCTAAATCAGCCCAAAGTTCTTGTCTAACTTCTTTGACTATTTGACTTATTTCTTCAAGCTTGGTTGATTTTGATCTGAACCAGCCTCTTTCACTTGTTTTCTTAATTCTTTTAGTGTTAATCGTTTAGAAGTTTTTTTGAAAAATATCTCATCTTCTGTAACCGAGACTTCATACTCATTAGAGGGCTGAAGCTGTGCTAACACTTCTGGAGGAATTTCTAGCTTTCCATCAGCCGTTACTTTGGCAATAATAGCTGTGTTTTTAATTTTTATATTTGAGTCTAATTCGATTTTATCCTTTTATTTGTGGCATTTGGCTGGGGTGTAGATAAAGAATTGCTTGTAGTTAGGTTAAGGCAAGAGACGCGATGAATCGCCGTCTCTACAATAATCAGTTTTTCGTCTTGACGGCGATTTATCGCGCGCGTTTTTGTGATTTGGTATTTTCATCAAAAAACCTTAACCGAGCCGTATTACCTTATCTCCTGCTAGGAGGCGTGAGAACGAGGAAATCAGGGTTTATCGAGAGAGTTCGTTGCAAAAACAGAAACCACAACCGTAAACTTTGACCGCACCCATAAAATCAACATAAAGTTTCAGCAATATCCCTGATGATAATTAAATAATTTACTAATACTAGTAGTCTGCCAAAGCAACTTTGATGAGTGAATAAGTTTGTAGTCAGGACTTTAGTCCTTGATTTGAGCGCTGTTCGCGTTGGCGGAGCCTCTCGTAGAGAAGCGTTCCCGCAGGGTAGCGCTCACTACAAACGCAGCAAACATAGCTTGGCAGACTACCAGGGATTGGGTTCGGTAGGAATAGGGTTGTTAATAATCACAGATTGAGGCTAAACAATGATGGGGAGTGCAAAGTCTCAGTGGTTTTTTTGGTGCTTGCTACCAAAATTTACCCGTTACAGTTTAACTTTATTGCTGAGTGCGGTAATCCTTGCTGATGCAGTGGGGGCGACACCGAGAAACCGAGGGTTGCAGATAGCACAGCAGCCAGGAACCACTCAACAAAATGCCACTCGCGCTGCTGCGGAACGGTTTACTCAAGAGGGTATGCAGCTTTATCAACAAGGGACAGGAGAATCACTGCGACGGGCAATTGGCAAATGGCAAGAAGCGCTGAAGCTTTGGCAACAACTTGATGATAAAGGCTGGGAAGCCAACATCCTCTTTGGCATTGGTAAAGTCTACTCCGATTTAGGAGAAAAGCAAGAAGCGCTCAAATATTACAACCAAGCTTTACCCATATTCCGTGCAGTGGAGAATAGGGAAATGGAAGCCACCACTCTCAACAATATTGGCGGTGTCTACTCCGATTTAGGAGAAAAGCAAGAAGCACTCAAATACTACAACCAAGCTTTACCCATATACCGTGCAGTGGAGGACAAGGGAGGGGAAGCTAACACCCTCAACAATATTGGCAGTGTCTACTCCAATTTAGGAGAAAAGCAAGAAGCACTCAAATACTACAACCAAGCTTTACCCATA